>JBKKAU010000604.1:0-1220 GCA_046714475.1 Thermoanaerobaculia bacterium | reverse complement strand
CCCGCGAGTCGTTCGGCGCGAGCCTGGAAGGCGAGCCCGGCCGGTTCCTGCGCACCGGCGACCTCGGCTTCTTCGCGGACGGCGAGCTCTACGTCACCGGCCGCGTCAAGGACCTCGTCATAATCCGCGGCCGCAACCACTACCCGCAGGACATCGAGCTGACCGCGGAGCGGAGCCATCCGGCGCTCAAGCCCGGCGGCGGCGCCGCCTTCTCCATGGAGGTGGACGGCGAAGAGCGGTTGGTGATCGTCCAGGAGGTGGAGCGCACCTGGCGCCGCGACCTCGACGGCGTCACCGAGGCCGTGCGCCGGACTGTGGCCGAAGAGCACGAGGTGCCCGTGCACGCGGTCGCCCTGATCAAGCCGAACACGCTCCCCAAGACCTCCAGCGGCAAGGTCCGCCGGCGCGCCTGCCGCGAGCAGTTCCTCGCCGGCCGGCTCGAAGTCCTCGACGGTTGGCAGTCGGGCGAGGCCGCCGACACGACAGAGGCTCCTCGAACGCCGACCGAAGAGAGGCTGGTGGGGATCTGGCGCGAGGTCTTCGAGGTCTCCGCGGTCGGGGTCGAAGACAGCTTCTTCGAGTTGGGAGGGGACTCGCTCAAGGCGACGCAGCTCGTCTCGCGCATCAACGAGTCCTTCGGCGTCGACCTGCCGCTCGACGCCCTGTTTTCGACGCCGACGATCGCGGAGGTCGCCGCGCTGCTCGAAGGCCTGTCATCCGCTCCCGAGGCACCTCTCCAGGCCATGCCGCGCCAGGGGGACGTGCCTCTGTCGTTCGCGCAGCGGCGCCTCTGGTTCCTCCACCAGCTCGACCCGGACAACCCGGTCCACAACATCGCCGCCCTGATCCGGTTGTCCGGGCCGCTCGACGTGGCGGCCTTGCAAGGCTCGCTGGATGGCATCCTGCGGCGGCACGAGGCGTTGCGGACGACGTTCAGGAGCGCCGGCAGTGAGCCGGTGCAGGAGGTCGCCCCGGCCTCGTCTCTGCCCCTGCCCCTGATCGACCTCGCGGCGCTGCCGGAGGCGGCCCGTCTCGTGGAAGAGGAGAGGCAGGCCGCGGTCCTGGCCCGTCTGCCTTTCCCCCTGGAACGCGGTCCGTTCCTGCGCGCCGCCCTGATCGCCCGCGGTCCCGGCGAGCACGGGCTCGCCCTGGCGTGGCATCACATCGCGGCCGACGGCTGGTCGCTCGGCGTCTTCGTGCGCGAGCTGACCGCCTTGTAC
>JBKKAU010000603.1:0-1442 GCA_046714475.1 Thermoanaerobaculia bacterium | reverse complement strand
CACATCGTCTCCGACGGCTGGTCCATGGGGGTACTGGTCCGGGACGTGATCGAGCTCTACCTGTCCCAGGCCGGACACTCCCCCGCCGCGCTTCCCGGTCTGCCGGTCCAGTACGCCGATTACGCCGTCTGGCAACGCCGGCAGCTGCAGGGCGAGGCGATGCGATCCCGGCTCTCCTATTGGCGGGAGCGCCTCGCCGGCGCCCCGGCCGTCCTCGACCTGCCGGCCGACCGGCCGCGTCCGCCGCTCCGGAGCGCCCAGGGCGCCGGCGCGCCGTTCGAGCTCTCCCCCGACCTGTCGGCGCGCATCCGGGCCTTCGGCCGGCGGCACGGAGCCACCCTGCACATGACCTGGCTGGCCGCCCTGGCCGCGCTGCTCCAGCGCTACGGCGGCGGCCCCGACCTGCCTCTGGGCACCACGGTCGCCAACCGCGGGCGCCGGGAGTTGGAGGACCTGATCGGGTTCTTCGTAAATACCCTGGTGCTCCGCGTCGACGCCTCCGCAGATCCCGCCGCTTCCGAGCTGCTCAAGCGCGCGCGGGAGACGGCCCTGGAGGCGTACGCCTGGCAGGACCTCCCCTTCGAAAAGCTGGTCGAAGAGCTCCAGCCGGAGCGGGACCTGTCCCACACGCCGCTCTTCCAGGTCATCCTGACCGTGCAGAACGCCCCCGCGCCTCCGATTGAGCTGCCCGGCCTCACCGTCAGCCCCCTGCGCCAGCCGGTCCGCACCGCCCGGTTCGACCTGTCGCTGACCGTGCTCGACACCGAGCCCGGCCTCTCCGGGAACCTGACCTGCTCGACGGACCTGTTCGACGTGGCCACGGCGAGCCGGATGCTGGACCACCTCGCCGTCCTGCTGGACGGGATGACCGGATCGCCCACCCTCCGCCTCTCCGAGCTGCCGCTCGCCACCGAGGCCGAGCTGGCCCAGGTCCTGAACGAGTGGAGCGGCGGGGCAAGCCCAGCCTCGACCGGCCTCTGCGTGCACGAGCTGTTCGAGCGCCAGGTGGAGCGCACCCCCGAAGCCCCCGCGGTCCGCTTCGGCGACGAGGAGCTGACCTACCGCGAGCTCGACGCCCGGGCCGACCTCCTGGCCCGCCGCCTGCGCCGCCGCGGCGTCGGCCCGGAGACACCGGTCGGCGTCTGCCTGGAGCGCTCCGCCAGCCTCGTGGTCGCGGTGCTCGGGATCCTCAAGGCCGGCGGCGCGTTCGTGCCGGTCGACTCGTACGGTCCGGCCGAGCGCCGCGCCTTCCAGCTCTCCGACGCCGGGGTCCGGGTGCTGGTGACCTCTCCAGCCCTCGACCGGGCCTCGACCGGCTTCGGCGGTGAACGGGTTTTCGTCGACTCCCCCGAGGAGCCCCCCGGAGAGGAGAGGGTCCGGACCCATCCCGGGAACCTGGCCTACATCCTCTATACCTCCGGCTCGACCGGCCGGCCCAAGGG
>JBKKAU010000602.1:0-3314 GCA_046714475.1 Thermoanaerobaculia bacterium | reverse complement strand
AGGGCGAGCAGCAGCACGGGGGCGCCGACCATGAGGAACATCCGGCTCGCCCGCTTCTCCTTGGGGGCGGCGGCCTTGGTGTCGCGGCGCGACGGCGCCCTGGCGGCCACCTCGCTGGGGTCCGGGGGGACCAGGATCTCTTCCTTGAGCTCCTCCGCGAGCCCGCCTTCGAGATCGGACGGCAGCGGCAGGGCGGGCTCCAGGGTGGCGTCGCGCGCCGCGGTCGGCCTGACGACCGGCACGGTGCCGGCGTCGAGCTGCTGCAGGTACTCGCGGGCGGCGACGTGGCCGGGCTGCAGCTCCAGCACCCGGGCGAGCTGCCGCCGCGCGGCCGCGAGGTCGTTGCCTTCGATGGCCGCCAGACCGTCGTGGAAGATCTCCTCGACCTGGCGCTCGTTCTCGGCCTTGAGCTTGCGCGCCATCTCGATCCGGCGCGCCGCCTCCTGGTGGTCGATGTCGATGAGGAAGATCCGCGACCAGGCGTCGATGGCGCCCTGGGGGTCTCCGGAATCGAAAGCGGTCTGCCCTTCGGCGAGCAGCTCCCGGATCCGGCGGTCGGTCTCGGAGTCGCCGAGGCCGCCAATGCCGCCAATGCCGCCGAAGCCGCCGCTCCCGAGGCTGCCGCCGGCGTCGCCGAAGAGGTCGACGGGGCTCGCGAAAGGTGACTCCTGCGGCTCCAGGGTGAACGCGGGCTCCGTGAAGGACGGGATTTCGAGGGCCGGGGCCGCCGTCCCGCCCCGCGGACCTTCGAGCTCGGCCAGCTCCGGATGCGAGGCGTCGAGCGAGCGCGCCTTGCCCAGCAGCCGCTCGGCCTCCTGGGTCTCCCCCTTCCGGATCGCCTCGCGCGCCGAGGCCAGGAACTTCCGGACGTACGGCTCGGCCTCCATCCGCTCCTGGGCGGCGCCGGCGATCCGCTGCAGCTCCGGATCGGCGGCGATGGCCTCCATCTCCCGCTCGGCGCGCGTCATCAGCTCCTGGAACCGGCGCTGGTCGAGCAGGCTCTGGTACTCCTGCCGCAGCCCTCCCGCGCTGGGACCAGGCAGGCCGCCCAGCAGGTCGCTGTCCGGAAGGTCGGGCAGCTCCAGGTCGAAGCCATCGTCCAGGGCATCGAGGGCGAAAGGGTTGTCCTGGGGCTGGGGGGCCGCCGGGGCGGCTGCGCCCGGCCGCAGGTCGTCGATCTGCACGGCGCCGGTGGTGGCCCGGAGCCTGTCCTGCAGGAGGCGCGCGGACTGGAACTGCGGGTCCATGCGCAGGACGAAGTCGCACCCCAGCAGCGCCTCCTGCCGGCTCCCCTCGGCCGCGAGCTCCAACGTCTGCTCGAAGGTGGTGAGGATCCGCTGCTGAAGATCGGACGCGAGAGACGGGTTCCCTGGATAACTCATCGACAGGTCTGACAGCTCAGTTTGAGATGGCGCGTATCCTAACAGAGCAACCTCCGGCGCACAACGACGGATCGCTATACTTCGGCCGCATGCTGCCGCTTGAGTGCGTGCCCAACGTGAGCGAAGGCCGCCGGCTGGACGTGGTGGCCCGGCTGGCGGAGGCGGTGACCTCGGTCGCCGGGGTCCGCCTCCTCGACGTCTCCTCCGATCCCGACCACAACCGCTCCGTCCTGACGCTGGCCGGCGAGCCGGACCCCCTCCATCAGGCCCTGCTCGCCCTCTACGAGGCGGCGCTCGCCGGGATCGACCTCAACCATCACCGCGGCGTCCACCCGCGGGTCGGAGCGGTCGACGTGGTGCCGTTCGTCCCCCTGGGAGACACCCCGATGGAGGTGGCGGTCGCCGCCGCCCGCCGGCTCGCCCCCGAGGTGGCGGAGCGCTTCGGGCTGCCGGTCTACCTCTATGAGGAGGCGGCCCAACGGGAGGAGAGGCGGTCGCTCGCCGCTATCCGGGGGGGGCGGCGCGGCGGCTTCGAGGGGTTCGCGGCCAAAATGATCGACCCTGCCTGGGCCCCCGATCATGGGCCGGCCCGCGTCCACCCCACCGGCGGCGTCACCGTCATCGGGGCGCGTTTCTTTCTGATCGCCTTCAACGCGGTGCTCGAGACCGGGGACGTGGAGGTCGCCCGCGCCATCGCCCGGCGGGTGCGGGAGTCGGGGGGCGGCCTGCCGGCGGTCCGCGCCCTGGGGGTCCACCTCGCGAGCCGCGGGCGCGCCCAGGTCAGCATGAACCTGGTCGACTACCGGCGGACGCCGGTGCTCGCCGCGCTCGACCGGGTGCGGCACGAGGCGGAGGCGCTGGGGACCCGGGTGCTGGAGAGCGAGGTGGTCGGCCTGATGCCGGAGGAGGCGGTGCTCGGGGTGGCGCGCGACGCCCTGCAGCTCCCCCGCCTCTCCGGCGGCCAGGTGTTGGAAAACCGGCTTCGCCGTTAGGGGCTGGCCTGCCGTAGCGCTTCGATCAGCCGGTGCGGCATGCCGTCGAACGAGCCGGACGACATGGTCACCAGCACGTCGCCCGCGCGCGATTCGGCGAGGCTCCGGCGCAGCACGTCCTCGGTATCGGCGCAGACGGTCGCGGGCACGCCGGTCCCGGAGAGCGCGTCGGCCAGGTGGTGGAAGTCCAGCCGCTCTTCGGCGCGCAGCCGCCCGGAGTGGAAGATCGGCGCGAACAGCACCCGGTCGGCGCGGGTGAACGCCTCGCGGTAGGGCTCGAAGAAGAACTGCCGTCCGGCGGTGAGGCTGCGCGGCTCGAAGAGCGCCATCAGGCGCTGGCCAGGGTAGCGCTGGCGCAGCGCGGCCAGCGTCTTGTCGACCGCCGTGGGGTGGTGGGCGAAGTCGTCGACGACCGTGACGCCGCGGGCGGTCCCCAACTCCTCCAGACGCCGCTTGACCCCCTGGAACGACGCGAAGGCGGCCGCGATCCGGGCCGCGGGCAGCCCGTCGTGGCGGGCCGCGGCCCAGACGGCCAGGGCGTTGGACACGTTGTGGCCGCCGGCGAGCGGCATCGTGACCTCCACCTCTCCGTTCTCACCATGCTGGGCGTCCCGGACGCGGAACCGGCTCCCCTCCGGGGTGACCTCGATGCCGTCGAGAGGCCGCAGGTCGTTGCTCTCCTCCAGCCCGTAGAAGATCACCTCGCAACGCGCCAGCCCGGCGAGCTCGCGGACCTTGGGGGTGTCGCCGCAGGCGACCAGCAGGCCGCCGGGCGGCAGCAGCCGGATCAGCTCGGTATAGGCGGCGTGCAGCGCCTCCGGGGAGGCGTAGAGGTCCGCGTGGTCGTACTCGACGCTGGTCAGGATCAGGGTCTCGGGCCGGTAGTGGAGGAACTTGGGGCCGCGGTCGAAGTAGGCGGCGTTGTACTCGTCCCCCTCGA
>JBKKAU010000601.1:0-13384 GCA_046714475.1 Thermoanaerobaculia bacterium | reverse complement strand
TAGACTTCCGCCGGGCCATGGGGGTGCCTCCTTTCTTGTTCTCGACCAACAAGAGGAAAGCACGTATCCATGGCCCTTTGCAAGCACCTCCGGCCGCAAAAAGAGCCTCTTAAGCGATCACGGATGCAACGCACTTATAGGCGATTTGCTTGATTACTGCCCCTACGGAGTCTCTAGGCCAGTCGATTGGATTGAATGGACCGAAGACGAGCGAGCCACATACCAAAGGGGGCGTACCGTAGAGTACTATTCTGCGACCGCAATGAATCTGAGAAGCCGTGAATGTGTCTCAAAGATATTCGACTCTGTCAAGGACGTCGTGTTTCACGAACGACAATGGGACCTTGATAAGAAGAAGAATTTAGTCGGCTTTTGCAGTATGAAGGACCCCCAGGTTCTTTCGTGCAATTCTGAAGTTGAGAAATCGTCGGTAGAATGCAGAGATAGTAAGGGCGGAATATCGGTAGTGAAGAATGACTTAAGGCGAGATGTATTTTTGGCTGATGGTAGCCTTCTGGGCCGACTGTTTCCAAAGCAAGGCCAGAAATAGCAGGTGAGTCGGGGGGCTACGTTGAGCGGAAGTGGCTATCACAACCACAACGCATCAGTGGCGGCCAACCCAGGCGGTCGAGCGGACGGAAACCGCAAACAGCGCGGTTCCCGCTCGCTCACCGCCAAGACGTTGTGCCGCAGCTTGCGAAGACAAACTCGAATTCCCTGGATGAAAAGAGGAACCGAAATGACGAGAAAATGTATTCACATCACCCTGCTGCTTTTCGCCATAGGTACTCTTGCAGGTGGCATTCTCCGTTCGCCTCTCATGCCACCTTCCATATGGGCGCAGTCCCCCGCCACAGCCAGCCTCAAGGATAACGAAGAGTTAATGCGCCTGTATCAAGAAGATCAGTCCGATCGTACTCCTAAGGATGGCAAACCCATCGATTGGACGGCGGTTGGCCCGAGGGACCGGGTGCGAGAGGCGCGAGTAAAAGAGCTTTACGGAAATAACCAGCTACATACGGGCGCGGATTATTACCACGTGGCGATGATCCTGCAACATGGGGGTACTCCGGAAGATTACTTGCTTGCGCATGAGCTATGTGTTATCGCCGTCAGCAAAGGGGAGGAGCGCGCAAAGTGGTTAGCTGCTGCAAGCGAGGACCGGTTCTTAATGTCAATTGGGCGACCACAACGCTTCGCGACACAGTACCGCTCAGAGGGGCCGAATGCCCCGGTCCGTCTATACCAGGTAGATCAAGGCGTGACAGATGAAGTACGGCGTGCTTTCAATGTACCATCCCTGGCCGAAGCAAAGGCGCGCGAGGTCAAGATGAATGAGAAAAACAAGTAGAGGGACCGCCGGTATCTTTGCGCGGCCTAACATTGTGCTGCACCGGACCGCCTCGAAAAGCTACGAGGGGAGCGGGAGGGTCAATACAGCATCAGGATCAACGACCAGTGGCGGATCTGCTTCAGATGGTCGGACGGTGATGCTGATGACGTGGAGATAGCAGACCACCACTAGGAGAGCACGAAGTGGCTAAGAAGTTTCCTCCAATCCATCCGGGCGAGATCCTCCTAGAGGAGTTCTTGCGCCCAATGGGAATCAGCCAGTACCGGTTAGCCAAGAGTATCAGCGTTCCTCCTCGGCGCATCAACGAAGTTGTTCATGGAAAGCGTAATATAACCGCGGATACTGCTCTGCGGCTTTCCCGATTCTTCGGCACAAGCGAGAGGTTTTGGCTGAACCTTCAGACCCGGTACGATCTGGAAGTGGAAAAGGACCGCCTCGGAGATCGACTCGAAACCGAAATCATCCAATACGCTCATGCCTTGTAAGAGGACGGCGGCCTAGTTCAACTGGGGCGACGCCGAACACCGCCGCTCGACCGGTCACCCGCTCCGCGGCGCCGGTCAGCGGCATCCCCGTTCGGCGACTCTTTGCAGGGGGATGATCCTGGAGGCGAACTCTGAAGCGACCAAGGACTCTATATCGGTTCTTTTTGTGTGCGTAGGCAATACGTGCCGGAGCCTAATGGCAGAGATGCTTGCACGTCGAAGATTTGGAAGTCTCATCGAGACCTCTTCGGCGGGCCTCAATAGCCATAGAAATTCATGATCCGCGTCGCTCTCGGCACGTCCGGCAGAAGCAAGGAGGCGTATTTTTGATTCGGGTCACGCGGGTAGATCATCCGCGAGACGAGATCTGCAAAGGCCTCGGTCATTTCCAGGTCGAGGAAGCTCAAGACCTTGGCCATCGTGGCGAGTGGAGCTGCCCAGAGATCTTCCAGGCGGACGGTCAGGATCGGACGGATCTCCCTCTCCTTCGCCTGCAGAGCCCACTCCTCGTGGAGGGCCCACTGCTCGAGGATCTGCTCCGCAGACCCCTTGAAGTACTCCGGCATCTCACCCCATCGCTTGGCTGCCTCCAGTGTGCTCGCCACGACGCTCCTCGGGTGCCTGATGACGTGGATGTATCGCGCCGCGGGGAAATGGCCGTGGAGGAACGACTGAACGGCCGGGTCGAGGTGCTGGGCGTGCTTCTTGTCTCCGATCCAGGCCAGGCTCTCCTTGTGGAGCAACTCGGGCCGCTGCCGGAGCGCGCGCCACAATCGTCCTGGTGTCGGCTTCTTGCCGATGATCTTGAGGCTGCGCTTGAGTCTCTGCCTGATCGACGGCCGAAGGTATTCCCTCATGAGGTGCGTCTGCACACGGTAGAACGTCTCCACGATCTCATCCCGTCCGGGCCTGTCGCTCGCGATCGACCTCAGGATGTGCTTACATCTCTTCACCGTCGAGCGCAACATCAGAGGGCTGTCGAAGGGATGCGGCTCGTAGCGATCCGGCTTTCCGTACCTGGCCTGGTAGAGGAGCCATACGATGTCGGACTCATGGGATACGAAGACCTTGGGATGAACGTTCAGCAAGTCGGCCATCAACGTGCTGCCGGAACGCTTGTTCCCCATGACGAAGAGGGGTTTGGGGGGAGAGAGCTCCATGTCTCATAGTCCTCAGAGCGCCACCGGCGGTCCCCGCCGGCGGCACCCACGGTCAGAAGGCTCCTGGTCCTAGGGATAGCATGCCAGCTTGAACTGACCGCACGCGGTCCCCCAGCCCGGGCAGTCGCTCGATAGAGGACAATAGCAGACGGTGCAGAGGTCGTGGCATCGCGGACCATCCCCAGGCTGGTTGGCGAGCTGCCGCCGCTGCCTGGGAGGTCTCCTCCTTGAGCCGCCTTCTCCTTGAATGGGCGGGTCGGGTCTACGGAGCGTAGCGTTTGAGGCCCGGCCCGCGGTTTCGTTCAACCTGAATCTATCCAACGCCCCGAGGCGCTGAGGTTGGCAGGGCAGTCGTGTAGGAGGGCAGCGGATAGATCCTTGAACGTTAGGCGCCATTCACGCGCATCACTTATGGCAGGTAAAGCATCTGGCAGGAGTAGACACAAAATGAGAAAGATCAGAATCATGGAACATATCTCACTGG
The DNA here is from genome assembly GCA_046714475.1 of Thermoanaerobaculia bacterium. Taxonomy (GTDB): domain Bacteria; phylum Acidobacteriota; class Thermoanaerobaculia; order Multivoradales; family UBA5704; genus DASPJI01. The sequence goes on along the minus strand of JBKKAU010000601.1, from coordinate 9,901 downwards.
ACGGCGTGATCCAGCACGAAAACGGCGAAGGCTTCGCACATGGCGGATGGACGGCACCCTATCGGACTCCGGCTGGGTTGGAGACCGTCGTCGAGGCACATGGCAGCACCTTCGATCTGCTGCTTGGCCGCCGCACCTACGATAGCTGGGCCGGCTTCTGGCCGAAGGCCGGGAATAGTCCGATGGCGAACGGCCTGAATGCCGCGACGAAATACGTTGCGACCCACAGGCCGGAGAGCCTCGAATGGGGCCCGGTCGGGGACTTAGGCGCCGACATCATGGAGGGTGTTCGCGGCGTCAAGTCAACGGACGGCCCTGACCTGATCGTCTGGGGAAGCTCAACGCTGACGTCCGTGTTGCTCGACCAGGGATTGGTCGACGAGGTTCTGCTGTTAGTCTACCCGGTCTTGCTGGGCCGGGGCAAACGCTTTTTTTCGGACAGTGCCGACCCGCGCGAACTCGCTTTCGTCAGCACGAAGGTTACGTCCACGGGCGTGCTCATGAACACTTACCGGCACGTTGGACCGCTGCGAACCGAATGAATTTGATGCCGCCTATCCATGCGCTGCAGCGAACCCGGCCATCCAGCAGCTCAAGCGGGAGTCGGGGAAGGGGACGATCACCAACCAGGGGACGATTTTCTACGACACGGACGCCAACGGCGCCAACGAGGCCTCGACCGGCACGGACAATCCGGCGACGCCCAACGCCAACCCCGATCCCACGTCCTTCATGGTGCCGGTAGCGCCGCTGATACCGACCGTCAATGAGATCGGCCTCATGCTGCTGGCGCTGCTGCTCGCCATGGGCGGCGCCTGGACGTTGCGGCGCCGGCAGGGCGACGCCTTCTCGAACACTCCCGGCGGCTCCTCTTGCGGCGGCGGTCCCTGCTCCTCAAGCGGGAACCGCCGCCGGCCCGCGGTCGCTCAGCCGGCGGATTCGTAGGCTTGCCGGATCCAGGCGATGAGCTCGGCGTCGACGTCCGCCGCTCCGGTGACCCGGACCTTGTATTGACACATGCTCTGCGCCGGCATCTCTTCCAAGCGGTCCGTCGCCGGTGCTCCCTTCATGTTCAAGCCGACCTCCACGCGGGTGTTCGTCGCCGGCCCGATCGTCGCGAACTGCTTCTTGCGCCGAAGGCTGAGATAGCCCTTTTTGGGGGCGATCTCGAAGGGACCAAACTTCGCGATCTCCGCCATCAGCTGGTTGTGAATGGGGCGCAAGGGCGCCTTCGCTCCGGAATAGATGCCGTCCACCACATCGGCCGCGGCTCCCTCTCCCGCCGTCGCGGCGGGCTCGTCCGAGCGAAGGACGAAGTGGGTCAGCGTGTTGGCGTCGCCATGGCCCATCCCCAGGTCCCGCTTGAGCATGTCCCGGATCTCGCCGTGCCTGGTCAAGCCGCTCGTCTTGACGATTCCGGCGAGCTCGTCGAGCGTCTTCCCTGTCCGCTTCTCGATATTGGAGAGCTGCGTCGCGACCGCCTTGTCCACGCTGTTCATCGGGCCTCCTCCTGGGTAGCACAGATCCTACAATAGGCCAGGCTTACGAGAAGGTCAGATTCTGGAGGCCTCGGGAGCCGCCCGCGCCCGCTGCTCGAATCGGCGCAGCCATGCGCCGAGGACCGGAAGGTCGCCGGCCGCCTTTCGCCAGTCCGGCCTGCTGGGCCGAAAGGGCGAGAGCACCAGGAAGAGGGCCAGCCAGAGGGTGTTCTGGGGAAAGCCGACGCCCATGGTCAGATGCGTGGCCAGGTGGAAGAGGGCCAGCCCCAGCCCCCAGGGCCGGTGCAGAGAGGGGCGGGCGACCACCCAGAGGGAGAAGAGCTCGAGATAGATCGCCACGATCCCCGGCAGCCAGCCGACCCAGGGATGCTCGACCAGCCACGGCCCGAAAAGGCTCGGAGCGTCGTCCTCGATCATCTTCGCGGCGATCTGGTAGGCGAGACCCTGCGGGTGGAGATAGGTGACGAATTCTCCCCGGATCCACTGCTGGAGGATCCCTCCAGCCTTCCACATCCCGGCCATGCTGTAGGTCAGCAGGATCAGGGCCTGAACGCCCGAAAAGACCAGCAGGGTCGCCGAGCGTACCGCCCGGTCGGCCGAGCCGGAGCCGCGGGCGTGCCAGCCGGCTGGCAGGAAGATCAGCACGAAGCTGACGAGAACGCCGAGATGGTCGCCATGGTTGACCGCCCCGAACGAGAACTTGAGCGCCAGGTGCTCGAGCAGGGAGACAAAGACCACGACGCGGGCCCATCGGTACCGGGAGAGCGTCAGGGCGAGAAGCCCGCCGATGAGATGGAGCCACAGGATCGCGGCGATACCGGCTCCGGCGCCGACGAAGCGCAGCCAGAAGACCGGCCAGCGAGGCGCCAGGTCGCCCGCGTTCAGGTAGCCCTGCCAGGAGAAGAGCTCTCCCGCCGCGAAGAAGAAGAGGACTGCGTAGTAGGCCGCGATCAGGGTCTGGGCGGCGGTGAAGCGCTCGCGCGACAGCAGGAGGGTGGCGGCGCCGTCGTTCGCCGGGTGCGCCGGGGTCACCGGGGTCGTCGGGCGGAAGAAGGCGATCAGCGCCTCGATGCGGCTTCGTCGCCTCATCGCGCCTCTCCGGTGGTGAACAGCCCGAGGCTGCGCTCTTCGAGGTTGGCGCCGGTCCTCCACTTCCGCATCGGGTCGTAGCGCTCGAAGATCAGCTCGTAGCGCACCCGCCCGCTCAGGTAGCCCTGTTCGAGGAGCCGCCGCAGGTCCTCGACCTCCACCGCCTTGCGCCGCTCGACCGCCTTGCCGAGCCGTTGGATGACCTTGCGGCCGGTGTAGCGGTTCCCGACTACGATCGTGTTCGGGGCGTGAAGGAAGGAGACCGGCGGCTCGAGGGTCCGCTTCTTGTGGCGATGGACGAGGAGCGTGTACCGGCTGTCCTCGTTCGGCACCTTCGAGAACAGCGACCAGCCGTAGAAGGGGATGATTTCGTCTACGCCCGGCACCAGCTTCTGGCTCGCCGCGCCGGCGAAGAAGTAGACCAGGACGAGGAAGGCGAGTCGTCGACGGAGCCGGCGCAGTGCAGGAGCCCGCATATTTGGCGACATTCTCTCCCAGGCCGCGCTCATTCGCCAGAGTGATTGATGATTCAGGCGGCGTTTCAAGCCACCTCGTTGAGCTGCTACACTCCGCGAAACCGTTTCCCGAATCCATACCGCCGGTGCCCACGTCGCCATGGTCTTCTCCTACCCGTCGCAACGGCTCCAGGACTGGCTGAGCCAGCAGTGGGTGATCGCGCTCGGCCGCCGGGTCGAGCCGGCCGCGCTGCCCTGGCTTGCGGGGCCGTACGGGATGGCGGATACGATCGCGGACGCGTATCTCCCGCTTCTCGCGGCGAACGAGGGGCTGGAGCTCGAGCGCGCGGCGAACGACGCCGGCCTGTTCGTGGACGCCGACGAGCTCGGCCTCGACGCCGCTTCGCGCGCGCGGCTCCATCCGGAGGTCGCCGACTTCTACAGGCGCACGACCGACTTCGACCTCGACATGTGGGTGATCTGGAGCCCCTGGTTCTGGGTGGGCGGGAACCTGCTCAGGCGCCTGTACAGCCGCCGGCTCCAGCAGCTCAACCTTCCGATGACCTCGCGCGAGACGTCGCGCGGGCTGCGCAGCGAGATCGTCCGCCTGCGCGCGCCGGGCTCAGGGGAGGTCCGGCATACGGTCTGGTACCGGGTGCTGAAATCGACCGGCGATGCCCTCTACTCGGGGATCTACGGCTTCGCGGACCTCTCTTCGGGCGTCCGCTGCGTCAAGATCGTCTTCCCGCTGCCGCGCGGCAATGCCACGGAGCTCATGCGCCCCACGGTCGGCCCCGCGGGCGACCTCATCCTCGACTCGACCGGCCACCGGTTCGGCGATCCCGGCTTCTACTTCCTCCTGATGGACGGCCGCGGCCAGCACCACGCCCAGCACATCCCCACCTTCCGCGACCGGATCCGGATCTACGTCGACGACGAGGACTGTCTCCGCGCCGACCAGGTCTTCACCCTCTGGAACCGCACCGTCGTCGAGCTCCACTACCGGATCTTGCGGCGCAGGGGTTGAGCTGGATCCTCTCACCCTGCCCGGGTGCTTCCAACGCGAGAGCACCCGGGCAGCTCATGATCAGCGGGCGATCGCCTGTTCGGCGCGGGTGCGCGCGTCTCCCGCCTTGTCGAAGCGGCGGTACATCAGGAAGCGGGCCCAGTCGAAGACGTGCTTTTCCACTTTTTCGCGGATCTCCTCGACCTCGGGTACCGTGCCCCCCCTTCGGCCACGGAAGGTCTCCGGGCTGTCCAGCCAGACGGCCACATAGCCGCCCTGGTCACGGTGCCCCTTTTCGAGGATCCGTGGCGACTTCCTGCCTTGCGTGAAAGCGAGCACCCGCCACAGTCCTCCCTGATCGAACCTGCGGACCTCCGGCACCACGCGCTTGCCTTTGACCTCGACCTTTTTCTTGTTGACCGCCAGTTGCAGACCCGAGACCTCTCCCGGGGCAACGTTGAAGCGCGACGTCGGTTTGTCCTTCGCCTCCACCGCCAGTGGCGCGCCGAGCACCAGCTCGTAGGTCCCGGGCTCGGAGATGAAAGCGAAGGCCGCGCCTCCCGCTTTCACATAGCGGTCGAGGATCAGTCCGATGTCGGGGAACCGTTGAAGCTGCGCCATGTCCTCATCGTCGAGGATCAGGAGGTCGAGGGCCTCCAGCCGCTTCGCGAGCAGCGCCCGCAACTCGTCCGGATCGCGGGGCAGCGGCGGCTCGACAGGCTCGGCAGGTTCGGCGGGAAGGGCATCCGGCACGCTCGTGGCCGGTGGGACCGCACCCTCGGGCGTCGCGGGCTGGGGAGCTGACGGCGCCTGGACGACGACGGCCCGTGGCGGCACGGCGACGCCCGTCGTCGCCTCGAGGAGGGCGGACCCGGCTATGACGGCTACGCCCTTGAGCACGTCACCGACCCCAGGCCCCTTGTCCTCTTCTTCGATCTCCCTGTCCAGCAGAGTGTTGAGGATCTCGGTGAGAGTGTGGTCCACATAGATGTCGTCGCTCAGGAGGTCCGGCAGGGAGCGCAGGGCGTCGAGCCGGCCGCCGATCGCCATGCGGGTCTTGATCTGGAGGGAGACTCTCCTGGCCGCGGTCTCCGCGCTTTCTTCAAAGGCCATCTTGAGCGGCAGGGGGTACTGGATCTCCTCCTCGCTCTCCTCGTCGTCGTCGTCCCCGGTTCGTCTCTTTTCTCGGTCTCTCTTTTTCTTTTCCTTTTCGGCGGCCACCTTGCGGGCCTTGTTGTCGTCGTCGATCTTCGCGTCATAGGTAGGCGGCATCAGGCTCTTGGGCAGTAGCTCGGCGCTGCTCGTCCAGGCACTGAGTCCGGGGATGCTCGTCGAAGCGGTATAGACGTCCACCGGCAGATCGGTCGTGAGCCGGACGCGGCTGAAGTCGATCGGGACCTCGACCCTGTGATGGGTCTTTTCCCCTGCCAGGACGAGCTTGTGCGGCGTCTTGGCGCCGGTGGCCGTCAGCTCCAGAGGGAGCATGTTCCTCGACAGGACGCTGCCCTGCACCTTGGCTTTGTCGAGGTGGCGGATACCGACGCTGGTCGAAAGCAGCTCGTAGTAGGGCTCCCAGAGGTACATCTCGTACTCGCCCGCGGGGATCGGCTCTCCCTGGTAGTCCTCGAAAATGAGCTTGCCGCCCTTGAACTTGTCGATGTCGAACGGCTGTTTCGCGGCGACGTACGTCTTACCGAGATCACGGACTTTGGGGTCCTTCTCGTCGAACAGATCGCAGGTCTCGTCTTCCGTATACTCCTGGAGCGCTTCATAGGTGTTGATTTCGAGGCCTTCGTCGCCGATCAGGACGATCCGCTCCGGCGTGTGGGTGTAGTCGTCGTCCAGGAACTGGCGCTTGACGCGCGCCGCGACGGAGCCCGTCTTCATGCGGAACTCCAGGCCGAGCCGGTCGCCTTCGATGACGTTGGTGGAGAGCGGATCGACGTGCACCACGAAACGCTGCTGATCCTTCTTCGTGTGCCGAAGCGGCTGGTTGCTGGCCTTCTCGTAGACCTGGATGTCCCCGAAGAGGTCGCGCGCCTCCCAGACGGAGTATTCCGTCCCCAGCTGCTCATAGCCGGGGCGCTCCAGGCGCATCGAGTACCACCCGCTCAGCAGGGTCTCGATCGTGTAGGTTGTCGGATCGGTCATCCAGGGCTCGACCTTGTCCTGCAGGCTGGCGATACGGACCGTGGAGCCGCGTTCGACCGGCGGCTTCTCCTCGTCAAGCGCCGTGTCGAGCAGGATCGGGGTCAGGAAGATCCTGACATTCGTAGGCTCTGTCAGGTTGATCTTGAGCTTGCCGTAGTAAGGGCGCAGGAACTCCTGCTCCAGGGTGACGCCGAGGCGCTCGACGATCGAGCGCAGACAGTTGACCGGGCCGCTGCGCTGGGCGGCGGCGATGATCCGTCCGTCGGCGCGGGAGAGGAGCTTGGCGTCGATCTCGATCTTGCGTCCCTGGATTCTCTCTTCCTCCCCGCTGGCGGACTTGCGGGGCTCGGCCGAAACGTCGAGCAGGGTGACGTTGCCGAGGATGATGGCGTCGATGCGTTCGAGAAGCTCCTGGGCGGCGGGGTCGTCGGTCTGCAGGTTGGTGATCCCCTGCTGATTGCGCTGCCACTCCGCGAACACGTCGCCCAGCTTCTGCCGTTCGACGACGACGAACTGGCTTTTGCGCTTGAGGAACGTCACCAGCATCGCCTGCACCGAGTTGCCGTACTTCTGGTCCTGGGCCTGGGAGTTGGTGTCGGTGAACTCCAGCACCGTCACGCGCGGCTTGCGTTGGGCGGTGTAGCGTCCCACCGAGGATGGGCTGGTCTGGGCCAGGGCCTCGCCGCCCATCGCGAGCAGCAGGGCGGCGGCGCAGGCGGCCTGGATGATCCTGGGCATGGTTCTCATGGGTTCTCTTCCTCCTTGAGGGATTGGGCGAGCTTGCGGACGACGACTCCGGCCAGTGAGGCAGCGGCCCTGTCGCAGGCGGTCGAAGAATCGACGTGGGAGCCCATCGCGCGGAGCGTGCCGAGGTCCAGCGTGGTCCCGGCCCCCCGGGCTTGGCACGCCGCGGCCAGCCGGCAGGTCGTCGCGGGGCCCCCCGTCAGGTCATGGGTGCTGAGTTGGGGAGCGTCGACTTCGACGCGGACGGTCCAGCCGGCGCCGCCGGGGAGCCCCGAGGCGCGCAACGAGGCCGCGCCCTCGCGCAGGGCGGCCTGCAGGGCCGATGAGATGGACCGGTCGGCGGAGACGTCGAAGCGGAATCCATCACCCGTAGGCGTGTTGAATCCCACCTTCGCGGAGCTCTGCGTGGCCCGTTCCGGCTCGGAGGGGACCGGGTCCGGCTTCGGCTCGGTTTTCCGGGCGGTCGGGACGGGCTCCGTTGGAGTGTCCGCGGGCGGGACGGCAAGGGATGTCTCTAAGGGTGTCAAGGCGTTCTCCCGGACCGGCTCCCAAGGCCCGGACACGGGCTGGTCCCGTCCTCTCGACCACGTGACCATGCTGGCCGTGGACATCAAAAGGACGAGGGCGCCCGCGGCGGGTTGTCGCCAGGAGCGCCGGAACACGTTAGGCGTCTGGAGGTCTGGCGGTGAGGTCTTCGAGGCGAAGAGGTCTCCCGAAGAGGTGCGCAGGAACAGGACGGGGATCGCCCAGTCAGGTCCCTGCGGGTTGAGGGAAAGGATCGCCTGCCGGCCTTCCGTCACCGCCTCTTCGAGCGGCCGTCCCCGGACCAGACGGTCGTAGAAGGCGGCGCTGAAAGCGGTCGCGTGACTGTCCTGCACCGGTGACTGCATCGCCAGGACCGCGGGCACCCCTCCCAGGACCAGCGCGGCCGCGACTCCGGCGAAAGGGCTGTGCCCGAGGACCGAGCTGGAGACGGCGGTGCTGCAGGCGTTGAGCACCACCAGGCGCAAGGAGGCGAAGTCCTTGGTCGCGGTCGCGAGATGGCGGCCGCTGATCAGGGCGGGAGGGGAGTCCGGGTTTTGGAACACCAGGGCGCCCTCGCCGCTCCGCGAGTCGAAGGTGCCGTGCCCCATGTAGTGGATGGCATGGAAGGTGGCCCGGCAGAGCGCGGCGCGGAGCACCTGGATGTCCGGCCGTTCGAGGATCTCGATCTCGATGTCGCGGTGGCTCTGGAGCGCGGTGCGGAGCTGTCTCAACTCACGCTCGAGGTCGATTCCGCCTCCCCCTACGTCGGGCGACGGGACCACCAGGATGCGCAGCGGCCGTTCGAGGGTCTCTGTCCTCGAAGGGCGCGGGATGTCGAGGGAGCGTACGACCGGCGTCGTCCGGCTCAGCGCCAGGAAGTCCTCGGTATCCTCCCGGTACAGGAGCTCCCAGGGAATGCGCTGCAAGGGGACGACCGACTCATCCCGGGGGTTGATCCGCAGACGGAGGCGCAGTCCTCTCCCGGGTTCACCCTGGACCAGGCTGAGGCTCTGGTGGAAGAGGGTGCTGATGGGTGGCACGAAGAGAGCCTGGAACAGCCGGCCGCCCAACTGCGCCGGCGAGGGCGCTTGGACCGAGGCCTTGGACTGGAGGTCCCGCGATCCCGGGTATGCCAGCGCTTCCGGGAGCCGCACCAGGGCTTCGCCCTCCCCGGCGGGCGAGCGCAGGACCCGGACGAGAAAACCCTCTCCGGATCGGGGTCCGATCTGCACTTCGAAGTCCTCGTACTCCATGGCACCTCGAATCACGGGATGTGACAGATCCGGCGGACTACGAGCCTGAGCTCACGGGAGGAAAGACACGAGGAGAGGGAACTAGGTTTAGAGCGGCTTGGGGCTGGACTTCGGAGGCTTGCTGCTATACTGGTTCATGCACGAAATCGAATAACTCCATTTCCTGGAGGAGCTGCCATGAGCACCACACAGGTTGCGCGTCGGTTGCGCGTCGGGCTTCTGGTCCTGCCGTTTTTCGTTCTGGGCTGTCAGGGGGGAGACCGGACCCCTACGGAGCCGGCCGGGTTTTCCAAAGAGGCGGCGGTCCAGGTGGACCAGGCCGAAGGGGACGTCGCGGCCTTGACCGGCGAAGCGCGGGGTGGGAACGGCAACGGGAACGGTGGCGGCAACGGGAACGGTGGTAACGGAGGCGGGAACGGCAATGGCAACGGGGGAGGCGGGCGCGGCACAGAGCTGACCGCGGAGCTGCATCCCTCGACCTGGAACACCAACTGGGAGCACGCGCAGGGGACGGTCCAGGCTTTCCTGCGGGGCCGGGACGCCGGCAAGGTCGATCTCGACTCCATCGAGCTGGTCGGCGACGGCGGCGACTCGATCTCGCCGCGCTCGGCGCGGTTCGCCGGTGGGCAGGTGGTCGCCCACTTCCTCAAGGACGAGGCGATCGGGCTCTTGGACAACCCCCGGCGGGGCGAGACGCGGAGGCTGACCCTGGAATTCACCGTAGATGGTGAAGCGCGCGAGCTGACCCTGCGGGTGCGGATCGTCGGCGGCGGTGACGACGGCAGCGGCGGCGGTGGCGGTGCCGAGACCAACGTGCGGCTCGACGTCAAGCCCGATTCCTGGAACACCAACTGGACCCACAGCGCGGGCACGGTCGAGGCCTTCCTCCGCGGCACGGGGCTCCAGAACATCGACCTCCGCTCGATCGAGCTGATCGGCGACGATGCGTCCGCCGCGCCGGTCCGGCCCGTGAGCGCGCGTCTGACGGGCAACCACATCCTGGCGCGCTTCCCCAAGGACGAGGCCTTCGAGAGCCTCGACGACCCCGATCCGGGCGAGCGGCACGAGGTCAAGATCCGCTTCTCCGTGACGGGCTCGGACGGCGCCAGCACCGAGAAGACGCTCACCGACACGGTGATCATCGGCGGCCCTCGCTAAATCCGGCGAGCTTCCCAGGGC
>JBKKAU010000600.1:0-14253 GCA_046714475.1 Thermoanaerobaculia bacterium | reverse complement strand
GAGGGCTATCACAAGCCCGCCGAGACCCACCCGGACCAGCCGGCCTACGCCGCCATCGACGACATCCTGTCGACCGGCCGCCCCTCGCGCCTCTACCGGTCTCTGGTGCGCGACAAGAAGCTCGCCGTCAACGTCTCCTCCTTCTCCGGCTACCCGGGCAATAAATACCCGAACCTGTGGGCGGTGTACGCCATCCCCGCTTTTGGGGTGGAGAACGAGAAGGTGCAGGCGGCGATCCGCGAGGAGATCGGGCGGCTGCAGACCGAGGACGTGACCGACGAGGAGCTGGCCAAGTTCAAGACCCGCGCCAAGGCGCGGCTGCTGCGCTCCCTGCGCAGCAACGAGGGTCTGGCCGAGCAGATGGCCGAGTACCACAACCTCTTCGGCGACTGGCGCGAGCTGTTCCGCCGCCTCGACCGCCTCGACCGGGTGACCAAGGCGGACATCCGGCGGGTGGCCGGCCAGACCTTCAGGAAATCCAACCGGACGGTGGCCATGATCGTCACCACGCCGCAACAGGCCGCGACGCCTGGGACGCGTTAGGAGGAAGACATGCCGAAGACACAGACCCGAAGCGTCCTGGCGGGCCTCTTTGCCCTGGCTCTCGCCCTCCCCGCCGCGGCGCAGGTGCGCCGGGCCGACGACCTGCGTTTCCCGCCATTGCGCGACTTCGCGATCCCACAGCCGCAGCGCGTGGTGCTCGACAACGGCCTGGTGGTCATGCTGCTCGAAGACCACGAGTTGCCACTGGTCGAGGCGACCGCGCTGGTCCGCGCCGGCTCCCGTCTCGATCCGGCCGCCAAGGTCGGCCTCGCCGACCTCGCCGCCACGGTGCTCCGCACCGGCGGCACCACCGCCCTGCCGAGCGAGCGGCTCGACGATTACCTGGATAGCCGGGCTGCGACCGTCGAGGTGATCCCCGGCCAGGCCATGACGCGGGCGACCCTCTCTTCGCTCGCCCAGGACTTACCCGATGTGCTCAAGGTCTTCGCCGACGTGCTGCGCCGGCCGGCTTTCGATCCCCAACGGATCGAGGTGGCGCGCAACCAGATGGTCACTGGCGTCGCGCGGCAGAACGACGACCCGGGGCAGATCGCGGGCCGCGAGCTCACCGAGCTGGTCTACGGCTCGGACTCCCCCTACGGCCGGACCGAGACTTTCGAGACGCTGCGCGCCATCGGCCGCGACGATCTCGCCGCCTGGCACCGCGAGCACGTCCACCCCGACCGCATCGTCCTCGGCTTGGTGGGGGACTTCCGCTCCGAGGAGGTCCTGCGTCTCGTCCGCGAGGTGTTCGGCGACTGGCCGCGCGGCCCGGCCGCCAGCGCCGCGGCTGCCGGCATCCCCTACCGCCGGGAGCCGAGCCCCGGCGTCTTCTATGTCCGGAAGGACGACGTCACCCAGTCCAACGTCTTCATAGGGCACCTGGGGATCGAGCGGAACGACCCGGACTACTACGCCGTCGAAGTCGCCAACCAGGTGCTCTCGGGTTCGACCTCGGCGCGCCTGTTCTCCAACATCCGCACCCGCCAGGGCCTCGCCTACGCGGTGTTCGGCCAGGTCGGGAGCGACTGGGACCACCCCGGGCTCACCCTGCTGTTCCTGAGCACCAAGACGGAGACCACCGGCGCCGCCATCGCCGCGCTGTTGGGTGAGGCGCGGAACCTCGTCGGGCCGCAGCCGCCGACCGCCGAGGAGGTGGCGCGGGCCAAGCAGACCATCCTCAACTCCTTCATCTTCAACTCCGAGACCAGACGCCAGGTGCTGTCTCAGCAGGTCTCCTACGAGGCCTATGGCTACCCCCTGGACTGGCTGTCCCGCTACCGGGCGGGCATCGAGGCGGTGACGCCCGAGCAGGTACGGCAGGCCGCGGCCCGCCACCTCCGCCCCGGCGACTTCTCCATCCTGGTGGTCGGCCCGTCCGAAGGCCGGGACCGGCCGCTCACCGACTTCGGCCCGGTGAAGGAGATCGACATCACCCTCCCCGGCGCAGTCTCCCGCTGACCGGCCCTCAAGGAGAAGTGAACGCATGAGCAGACGGGTCTTGATCACCGGGGGGGCCGGCTTCATCGGCTCCCATCTGGCGGACGAGCTGTTGGAGCACGGCTACCAGGTGCGAGCCCTGGACGACCTTTCGGAGCAGGTGCACGGGCCGGGGGCGAACCGGCCGGGCTATCTCAGCCCGGAGGTGGAGCTGATCCGCGGCGACGTGCGCGACCCGCGGGCGGTCCGCGCCGCTCTCGAGGGCGTCGACGCGGTCTACCACCTCGCGGCGGTGGTCGGCGTCGGCCAGAGCATGTACGAGCTGGAGCGCTACACCAGCGTCAACAACCTCGGCACGGCGGTGCTGCTCGAAGCACTGATCGAGAAGCCGGTCGAACGGCTGGTGGTCGCCTCCAGCATGAGCCTCTACGGCGAGGGGATGTACCGCGACTCCGAGGGCCGGCTGGTGCCCGGCACCGACCGCGATATTGAGCGGGTCAAGACCCGCGACTGGGAGCTGCGGGACGACCGCGGCAAGGTCATGACCCCGGTCCCGACCCCGGAGACCAAGCCGCCGTCTCTCTCCTCGCTCTACGCGCTCTCCAAGTACGACCAGGAGCGCATGTGCCTGATGGTCGGCAAGGCCTACGACATCCCGGCCGTGGCCCTGCGCTTCTTCAACGTCTACGGCACCCGCCAGGCCCTGTCGAACCCCTACACCGGGGTGCTCGCGATCTTCGCCTCGCGGTTCCTGAACGGCAATCCGCCGCTGATCTTCGAGGACGGCCTGCAGCGGCGCGACTTCGTGCACGTCTCCGACATCGCCCACGCCTGCCGCTTGGCGATGGAGGTGCCGGACGCTCGCGACCAGGTGCTCAACATCGGCAGCGGCCGCCAGTACACGATCCTGGAGATCGCCCGCAGCATGGCCGAGGTGCTCGGCCGCGAGAACGTCGAGCCGGAGATCGCCGGCAAATACCGCGTCGGGGACATCCGCCACTGCTTCGCGGACATCACCCTGGCGCGGCGGATTCTGGGGTACGAGCCCAAGGTGCAGCTCGAACAGGGACTGGTCGAGCTGGCCTCCTGGCTCGAGGGACAGGTGGCCTTCGACCGCGTAGCCGAAGCGCGCGCGGAGCTGGCCGCCCGAGGGTTGACGGTATGAACAACCAGGCAGACCCGTCCTGATCACCGGCGGCTCCGGCGCCGAGGCCATGTCCACGCAATAATGGAGCTTTGCGACATCCGCAAGTCCAGGCGGCGACCGGCTGGCGGCCGCTTGTAACCGCTCGACAGGGTGTCAGCAATCTTTACACGTTGCTCATGGACTCCCGGGGTCTCGGAGTCCCGGCCCTGGCGACAGCGCGAAACGCCTCGTAGTCAACGGAATCATCGTCACAAACGTATACCTGGATGAAGGGCCCTGGCATCCCGCCCGGGCCTTCGTCCGAGCGGCACGATTCTTGGATGTCTGCTGGTCGACGGCAGCTTCTTTGTACCAGTCCCGCCCATGAGGTGAACGGCATGACCGACCATCCCTGGCCTCGCAAGGTCTTGATGACCGCCGATACCGTTGGTGGTGTGTGGACGTACGCTCTGGAGCTTGCCTATGTGCTGGGCGAGCGCGGTGTCGAAGTGGCGCTCGCCACCATGGGCGCGCCGGTCAACGACCTGCAGCGCGAGAAGGCGGAGCGGATCCCCCGGCTCAAGGTCTTTGAGAGCAATCTCAAGCTGGAAGGGATGGAGGACTGCTGGCGCGACGTCGAGCGCGCCGGCGAGTGGCTGCTCGGCCTCGAGCGGCGGTTCTGCCCGGACCTGATCCACTTGAACGGCTACGTGCATGGCGTGCTGCCGTGGAACGCCCCCAAGCTGGTGGTGGCCCACTCGTGCGTACTCTCCTGGTGGTCCGCGGTCAAGGGCGAGGCCGCCCCCGAGAGCTGGGACCGCTACCGCTCCGAGGTCAAGGCCGGCCTCGCCGCCGCCGACCTGGTGGCGGCTCCGACCGCGGCGATGCTCGCGGCGCTGACCAAGCACCACGGCGAGCTGCCGCCCACCCGGGTGATCCCCAACGGGCGCGACCCCAAGCTCTTCCGGCCGACCGCCAAGGAGCCGATGCTGCTGTTCTCCGCCGGCCGCCTCTGGGACGAGGCGAAGAACCTGCAGGCGCTGGAGCAGGTGGCGCCCCGTCTGCCCTGGCCGGTGTTCGTCGCCGGCGAGAACCACCATCCGGACGGCGGCGAGGCGCGGCCGCACAACACCCGTCTGCTCGGCCGGCTGTCGCAACGGGCGCTCGCCGCCTGGCTGGGCCGCAGCTCGATCTACGTCCTGCCCGCCCGCTACGAACCGTTCGGCCTCTCCGTCCTCGAAGCCGCCCTCGCCGGCTGCGCGCTGGTCCTAGGCGACATCCCCAGCCTGCGCGAGACCTGGGAAAGCCGGGCGGTATTCGTGCCGCCGGACGATACCGGCGCGCTGGAAGCGGCGATCCTCGGGCTGATCGAGGACCCGGAGCGCCGCGCCGCGCTCGGCGCCGCGGCGCGCGAGCGCGCCCTGGAGTACACGCCGGAGAGGATGGCCGACGGCTATCTCGCGGTCTACGGCGAGATCCTCGCCGCGGCCGGCGGCCTCCAGGAAGAGGAGCCGTTCACCCGGAGAGTGGCGGTCTGACCGGCACGCATGCGGATCGCGCTCGACAGAGTCCGCTACGACCTCGCAAGCCTCGACTTCGACCGCGAGCAGCGCTGACGTCGCGGCATGGATCTTGCGGTTTCGGGCCAGCGAAGAGTTCCCGCGGGCCTCCGCCCGCCATAGCCAACCCGAATCCAACTCCAAGGAGGCGAACTCATGAAGCTCGAATCTCTGAAAGACCTCTACCTCGAACAGCTCAAGGATCTCTACAGCGCCGAAACGCAGCTCGTGGAGGCCTTGCCTAAGATGGCCGAGGCCGCCTCGGCGCCCGATCTCCGCAAGTCCTTCTCCGACCACCTCCGGCAGACTCAGGAGCATGTGCACCGTCTGGAACGCATCTTCAGCGACCTCAACGAGGACCCCAAGGGGCACACCTGTGAAGGCATGAAGGGGCTGGTCAAGGAAGGCCAGGAGATGATCAAGATGAAGGGCGCCCCCGAGGTGCTCGACGCCGGCCTGATCGCCGCCGCCCAGCGTGTGGAGCACTATGAGATCGCCGGCTACGGCACCGTCCGCACTTACGCCGAGCTGCTCGGCCGCGAGGAGCATGCCCGGCTGCTCGAGCGGACCCTCCAGGAAGAGGAAGAGGCCGACGAGATGCTGACCCAACTCGCCGAGAGCCACATCAACGAAGAAGCCTTCGCCAGCTGAGGCCGCTTCCCTTCTACCTGTCTTCGGGGCATCGGATCCTCCCGGTGCCCCGCATCCCCCTTCCTGTCTTCACCTTCTGGAGAGAGCGACATGCCCGAAGAGCAACAGCAACCCCCTCAGCACCAGGACCGCCAACCCGGCATCGAAGCGGAGATGACGCCCCGGCCCCAGTCCGACGACCCCGGCTATCGGGGCAGCGGCAAGCTCGAGGGCAAGGCGGCCCTGATCACCGGCGGCGACAGCGGCATCGGCCGCGCCGTGGCGATCGCCTTCGCCAAAGAGGGGGCGGACGTGGCGGTCCTGTACCTGGACGAGCACGAGGACGCCGAAGAGACCCGCCGCCTGGTCGAGGAGAAAGGACGCCGCTGCGTGACGATCGCCGGCGACATCGGCGACGAGGCGTTCTGCCGCGAGGCCGTCGAGCGGGCGGTGCGCGAGCTCGGCCGTCTGGACGTCGTGGTCAACAACGCCGCCGAGCAGCACGAGCAGAACAGCCTCGAAGACATCAGCGCCGGGCAGCTCGAACGGACGTTCCGGACCAACATCTTCTCCTTCTTCTACATCACCAAGGCCGCCCTGCCGCACCTCCGGGAGGGGAGCGCCATCGTCAACTCGACGTCGGTCACCGCCTATCGGGGGAGCAGCCACCTCATGGACTACGCCTCGACCAAGGGGGCGATCGTCGCCTTCACCCGGTCGCTCGCCCAGAACCTGGCGGAGAAGAAGATCCGGGTCAACGCCGTGGCGCCGGGACCGATCTGGACCCCGCTCATCCCGGCCTCCTTCGACGAGGAGAAGGTGAAGACCTTCGGCGCCGACGTGCCGCTCGGCCGTCCAGGACAGCCGGAGGAGGTGGCGCCCAGCTATGTCTTCCTGGCTTCGGACGACGCCTCGTACATGACCGGCCAGGTCCTGCACCCGAACGGCGGCGAGGTCGTAAACGGGTAGGCGTCAGGCAGCCTGACTGGCCGCCTGACCGCGCAGCAGCGCCAGGGTCTTGGCCTCCAGGCGGCGAAGCCCGCTGGAGGCGTCGTCGCCGTCGGGGGAGTCCTCGACCACGTCGGTCAGGGCTTCCAAAAGCTTGCCCTCAACGAAGGACTCGATCACCAGGGGGTGGACGTAGTACTTGCGGCAGATTGCCGGGCGGTTGCCGAGCTCGCCCGCCACCCGCTTGATGGTCTCGACCACCGCCTTGTTGGCATCCTTTTCGGACTCGCAGAGCCCGACCTCCAGCAGCGCCGAGAGGGCGAGCACCGTGCCGCCCCAGGTACGGAAGTCCTTGGCGGTGAAGTCCTCGCCCGTGATCTCCCGCAGGTAGGCGTTGACGTCCTCCGAGCTGATGCTCTGGCGCGCCCCCTCCTCGTCCAGGTACTGGAACAGCGACTGGCCGGGGAGGTCGCGGCACTGCCGGACGATGCGCGCCAGGCGCCGGTCCTGGACCTCCACCTGATGCTCCTTGCCGCTCTTGCCGCGGAACTCGAAGCGCAGCTTGGAACCCTCGATGTCGACGTGGCCGTCGCGCAAGGTCGTCAGCCCAAAGGACTTGTTCTGCTTGACGTACTCCTTGTTGCCGATGCGGATCAGCGTCGTCTCCAGCAGCTTGACGACGGTGGCGACGACCTTCTCGCGCGGCAGGCCGCGGCGTGACAGGTCCTCCTCGACGCGCTCGCGGATCTTGGGCAGGGCATCGCCGAAGGCGATCATTTTGCCGAACTTGGTCTCGTCCCGGACATTGCGCCACTCGGGGTGATACCGGTACTGCTTGCGGCCGCGGGCGTCGCGGCCGGTCGCCTGCAGATGGCCGTTGCGCGAGGGGCAGATCCAGACGTCGGTCCACGCCGGCGGAATGGCCAGCGCCTGAATGCGCCGCAGCTCCTTGGGGTCGCGCACCGTCTGCCCTTTGGGGTCGAGGTAGGTGAAGCCCTTGCCGCTCTTGCGGCGCCGGATGCCTGGTATGTCGTCGCTGACGTAGCGCAGCCCGGCGGCCTTGGCGCTCTCGACCGGGTCGACGTAGATGGCGATGGTGAGGCCGCTGTCCAGGCCCTGGGTCTTGTCTCGGAGCTGTTCGAGGACTGCCATGTTCACCTTCTGAAAGTCTTTTTGTAAGAAGTGCGGATATGCCTCTTTGTCGGTCAGCGACGACTCACGACCCTCCGTAGCGCAGGGCGTAGATGCATCGTGCGTGCCCACCAGAACTTCCTTTCATGCAAAGGTTTGCGTCGAGGTCACAGGGGAGCCTCGGGACTGGCATCCCCATGGCATACAAACTGCACCCTAGGCGGAGACCTCCGGGCTGGAGGCTTCTCCTGGTGTTCAAGGTTTGCTTCTACAGGGCAAGGGTTTGCGATGAGCGGTATTTCCACGGCAGCTGTTCCCGAGAAGCGCCCCGAGGCACGCGACAAAGGGCTCTCGGGTCGTCTCCTGATCGTCTCCGACCGGCTTCCGATCGTCCTCACCCGGGACGAGCGCGAGGGCTGGCACGCCGCCCCCGCGGCGGGGGCGCTGATCTCGGCGCTGGCGCCGGTGCTGCGGGACCATCGCGGCACCTGGATCGGCTGGCCCGGCGCCTCGGAAGAGGAGGTGCCAGCATTGCGCGAGGTCCTGGCGGGAGCCATCCAGACCGGGGGATATCGGTTGCGCCCGGTCTCCCTCACCGACCAGGAGAAGCGCGGCTGCTACGGCGGGTTCTCGGGAGAGGTCATCTGGCCGCTGTTCCACGATTTTCAACAGGAGTGCAACTTCGACCCCGCCTACTGGCGCGCCTACCAGAAGGTCAACCGCAAGTTCGCGCGCGCCGTGGCGAATGCGCTGTCGCGCAACGCTCGCCACGGGGACCGCTCCGACTTCGTCTGGGTGCACGACCACCTGTTGATGAACGTGGCGGCCGAGCTCCGCAAGATCGGGGTGGCGGCGAGGACCGCCTTCTTCTCGCACCTGCCGTTCCCGTCGCCGGACGTCTTCGTGAAGATGCCCTGGCGGGACCGCCTGCTGGCCGGTCTCCTGGCCTATGACCAGATCGGGTTCCAGACCCCGCGCGACCTCGTGAACTTTTTGGATTGCGTCCGGCTGCTCGTGCCGGGGGCGTACCTCGCGCCTTGCGAGGGCCGGCTCTGGACCATCCGCGCGGAGACGGCCAACGCCCTGGGCCAGGTGGACCTCAAGGCCGGAGCGTTCCCCATCGGCGTCGACTTCGAGGACCTGGCGGCGCGCGCCGCCCAGCCGGAGGTGGAGGCCCGGGCCGCCGCCCTGTCGGCCTCGCTGAACGGCCGACGGCTGATCCTCGGGGTCGACCGCCTCGACCGCTCCAAAGGGATCGTGGAGAAGCTCCGGGCGTTCGCCGAGGCGTTGGCTCGTTATCCGGAGGAGCTGCGCGAGAAGGTCGTCCTCGTCCAGGTGGTCGTGCCGAGCCGGGAGGACCTTCCCCGGCATACCGCGCTGCGCACCGAGATCGAGCGCCTGGTGGGCGAGATCAACGGCCGTTTCGGCGGCCTCGGCTGGACGCCGGTCCACTACCTGCACCGCTCTCTCGATCCGGTCGAGCTGCTGGCCCACTACCGCGCGGCCGACGTGGCCCTGATCACGCCGCTCAAGGCCGGCATGAACCTGGTGGCGAAGGAGCTCTGCGCCGCCCAGCTGGACGGGCGGGCGGCCCTGGTGCTCTCCGAGTTCGCCGGCGCCGCGGCCCAGTTGGCCGACGGCGCGCTCCTCGTCAATCCGTATGACGCGCGGGCCACCGCCCGTACTCTCATCCGGGCGTTGCGCCTGACGCCGCAGGAGCGCGCCGCGCGGATGCGCAAGCTGCGCGACCGGGTCCGCCGCGAGGATCTCTCCTGGTGGACCGAGTCTTTTCTGGAGACCGCCCTGGGGGGAAGCGTGGCCGGTTTGCCGCGCCGCGAGGCGTCGGGGCTCGCGGGCTATCGCTGACCGGAACGGGCCGGCGCTTGCGCGCCCGCGGTCAAGCCTCTATAAATAGACCTTCCGGCATGCGCCCCGGGGCTGTCGTCCTCTCTGCAACGGCGTCTTGAGGATTACCAATACATGGATGCGTCAGACCACATCAGCAAGGATCGATTGCGGAACGTCGGCTTCGAAGACCTCACCCGGGCTCTGACTCCCGGCGTGCTGGTCCTCGACAGGCAGGGGACGGTCCGTTTCGGAGACGAGCGCGCCCTGAGGCTCCTGGGGTGCGCCGATGGCATCGGAGGCAACGGGCTCCAGCACCGCTGGGACGAGGTCCGTCCCCGGTTGGAGGCCGCCGGGCTGCGCTGGCAGGGTGGAGGAGCGTCCCGGATCCTCCTGGAGATCGGCGACCGGGAGCAGGCCGCGGAGACCCGCCGGCTGCTCTTCGACCTCCGGCCCGGGACCGAGGAGAGCGCGGAGAGCGTGCTGCTGGTCAGCGATCTGGAGTCCGCGGAGGCTCTGGAGGCCGACCTCCGGCTCTCGGCCCAGATGCGCGCACTGTCGCAGATCTCGCCCGCCGTCGCCCACGACCTGCGGGCGCCGATCAACGCCATGGTGTTCAACCTCGAGATCCTCAAGGAGACCCTGGCGCCGGGCCGCGCCCTCGATGCCACCATGCAGGGCCGGCAGCAGCGTTACGTCAACGTGCTCAAAGAGGAGCTGCACCGGCTGCACCGTTCGCTCGAGATCTTCCTCGCGCATACGTCGCCGCGTGGCGACCGCACCGAGCCCATGGACCTGCGGGAGGTGGTCGAGGAGCTGGCTTCGCTGCTGGTGGCGCCGGCGCGCAAGCAGCAGGTCCAGGTCCATTCCGAGCTGCTGGACGACAAGGTCATGCTCGAAGGCAACCGGTACCTCCTCCGCCAGGCCCTGCTCCACGTCGCCCTGGCGGCGCTGGCCCCCGTGCCGCGCCAGGGGACGCTCGAGGTCCAGCTGGACCTGGGCGAGGACGACGACAGGCGGGCCGTCCTGCGGCTGGCCGGGAGCGCTCCCGAAGAGGGCGACAGCGCCCCGGCCGCCCCGGCCATATCGGAGGAGCCCGGCTTCGGGATCCGCTTCTCTTCCGGCGGGACGATGGCGCAGCTCTACATCGCCCGAGCCATCCTCGCCGCCCAGGGGGGTGATCTGCGGGTCTCGTCCGGGCCTCTCCCCTCCTTTGAAGTAGAATGGGTGATCCCGGATACTGTCTCCGAGAAGGAGTGAGGACGCCATGCCCCACGCACTCGCGGTCGATGACGACCCTAATTTTCTCTCTGCGCTCGCCGAGCTGATCGAGGGGCAGGGCTTCACTACCAATACCGCCCTGACGCTGCGGGACGCGCGGGCGCAGGTCAGCCATCGCACCCCGGACGTGGCGCTGGTCGACCTCTATCTGCCGGACGGCAGCGGCATCGACCTGTTGAAGGACCTGGAGCTCGGCGCCGCGACCGAGGTGGTTCTGATGACCGGCCACGCTGACGTCGAGAGCGCCGTTCAGGCGTTGCGCCTCGGCGCCAGCGACTATCTGACCAAGCCGCTCGACATCGGCCGGTTGAAGAGCATCCTCGCCAACGTGGCGAGCCTGCAGCCGAGCCCGACCCTGGCGGCGCCGGCCGCGGCGGTCGAGACGTCGGCCCTGGTCGGCCAGCAGAGGCTCGGCCTGCTGCTCGGCGCCTCGGGGCCGATGCAGGCGCTCTACGAGATGCTCACCCGCGTCGCACCGACCGATGCGACGGTGTTCCTGATCGGCGAGAGCGGCACCGGCAAGGACCTCGCCGCCCAGACGCTGCACCACCTGTCGCGGCGCGCCAAGGCGCCATTCCTGCCGCTCAACTGCGGCGCGATCTCGCCGACGCTCATCGAGAGCGAGCTGTTCGGCCACGAGCGGGGCAGCTTCACCGGCGCGGCGCGCCGGCACAAGGGCTACTTCGAGCGGGCGCACGGCGGCACGCTGTTCCTCGACGAGATCACCGAGATGCCGATCGAGCTCCAGGTCAAGCTCCTGCGGGTGCTCGAAACCGGCACGCTGGTGCGCATCGGCGGCGACCAGCCGGTCGAGGTGGACGTGCGGGTGATCGCGGCCACCAACCGCGACCCCCAGAAGGCGGTCAACGACGGCAAGCTGCGGGAAGATCTGCTCTACCGATTGTCAGTTTTCCCTATCCATATGCCGCCGTTGCGCGAGCGCGGGGAGGACATCAACCTGCTGGCCGACTACTTCCTGGGCCAGCTCA
The DNA here is from genome assembly GCA_046714475.1 of Thermoanaerobaculia bacterium. Lineage (GTDB taxonomy): Bacteria > Acidobacteriota > Thermoanaerobaculia > Multivoradales > UBA5704 > DASPJI01. The sequence continues at coordinate 2,761 of JBKKAU010000600.1, read as the reverse complement.
ACGAGCGCCAGGGCACGGCCAAGCGGTTCTCGGAGGAATCGATGGAGCGGCTGCGGAACCACAACTGGCCCGGCAACGTGCGCGAGCTCAAGAACGTGGTGCACCGCGCCTTCATCATGGCCGACCAGGAGATCACCCCGCGCTGCCTGCCGCGCGAGGTCGGCGGCGACTCGGGCGGCATCCGGAGCCTTCATTTCCAGGTCGGCACGTCGATCGAGGAGGTCGAGCGGCGTCTGATCATGGCCACCCTGGACGCCTACGGCGGCAACAAGAGGAAGACGGCGGAGATCCTGGGCGTGAGCCTCAAGACCCTCTACAACCGTCTCAACGGCTACCGCGACATCTAGTGGCCCCTCCGGCGAAGCCTCTTTTGCATCATCGGAGTTTGCACCTCTTGAGGAGCGACAAGGTAGCTTGTATACTCCTGCCCGTCCGACGTCCCAGTTTCACCTGGACGGGAGCTGTGGCACAAATTCTGCTTCAGAGGAACTCATGTGCATGGGTCTGAAGCCACAGACCTCTTGACCAACCCTCGAGAAGGGTGAACACTGAGGAGGATGGACATGAGTAAGAAAAATCTGGGTCGCGTTCCGGTTGTCTGTTTCGTGCTGGCTCTCTTGCTGGCCCTGGGGGCCTGCAGCTCGACGCGGACCACTGGCGGGCAGGTCGACGACGCCGCCATCACCGCGGCCGTCAAGGCGAAGCTCGCGGCGGACGGGGACATCAACCCGTTCAACATCGACGTCGACACCAACGAGGGTGTGGTGACGCTGCAGGGGAGGGTCGAGAAGGACGAGGCCCGGACCAAGGCGGAGCAGCTCGCCCGAGATACGGAAAACGTCAGGAGAGTCATCAACCTTATCAAGGTGGGCGATCGGTCGTAACGTCGCCCTTCATTTTCAATCTAGTTGCAATACAAAGGGAGAAAATCACATGAAGAAGCTGTTCGTTCACCTGTCGCTCCTGTGTCTGCTGGCCGCTCTGCTCGTCCCGATGGTGGGTTGTGGCGGCGGTGAGGAGGGCACCGGCACCGAGGAGACCACCGCCACCACCGACATGGGCCTGACCGATACCGGCTACGGCACGGACACCGGCATGGGCACCGACACCGGTATGGGCACCGACATGGGCACTGGCATGGGCACGGATATGGGCACCGACATGGGCACCGATCTGACCACCGGTGGCATGACGACCGATACCACCACCCCGCCTGCCCAGTAAAACGCTTCCAGCTTCTATCGGATCGAGAAAGGGCGCCCGCTCGTCGGGTGCCCTTTTTTCATTGCGGTGAAGCTATGAGGCGGGGGTCAGGATCTGGCTCAGGAACTCCCCCGCGGCCGCACGGAACTCGTTGGTCCACTCGTGGCCGCCACGAAAGACGAGGGGGTGAATGTCGACGCCCTTCGTCCGCAGCAGCTCGACGTCGTGGTCCATCTTGGCGGCGTCATACCACTCCTCGCTGCTGCCTCGCCCGAGGAGCACCGGCGGAAAGCCGGTCAGGTCGCGGTGCTCGAGCTCGGGAGGGACGTCGCCGCCCAGCACGACCAGTCCCTGGCAAGGGTGGCCGGAGCCGGCAGCCGCCCGGTAGGCCATGGCGGCTCCCTGGGAGAACCCCAGGTAGACGAGGCTTTCCGAAACCGGGAGCTCTTTCTTGATCTCGGCGACCACACCGTTCACGTAGCGGATGTTGTCCTGAATGGCCAGCTCCCGCTGGGACCGGGTCATCCAGCTCGCGATCACATCGCCCGTCCGGTTGTAGAAGAGATGCAGGCCCTGGACGGCGCAGAGCACCCAGCGGGAGGCGCCCGGGATCCGGCGCAACTCCTCCAGGTGCCGTTCGGCATTTTCGCCGTAGCCGTGAAAGCCGACGAGCAGGGGACAGCCGTCGACCTGCGCCGGCGTCTCCAGCAGATAGCTGCCGTGGGTCAGGGTCTCGATCTGTCGGGTCTCTCTGCGGCGTTCCACCGGTGCCTCCCTCGCAGCCTTCAGGCCCGCCGGCGCTCGACGGCCTTGCGGCGCAACGGCGCGGAGAGCTCCCGGACTCTCTCTTCCAGGGCTGCGGGGAGCCCGGGATCGGAGCCCATCTCCTCCACCAGGCGCACCAGGCCGCTTCCCACCACGACGGCGTCGGCGATCTCGCCGACCGCGGCCACCTGGGCCGGCGAGGAGATCCCGAACCCGACCGCGAGCGGCAGCGGCAGACGCCGGCGCAGGCGGCGGACCTCGCGCGCGAGGTCGGCGGGCAGGTCGTCCCGCTCACCGGTGACGCCGGTGCGCGAGACGTAATAGACGAAGCCGCTGGAGCATGCAGCCACCCGCTTCACCCGCTCGCGCGTGCTGGTCGGGGCGAGCAGGAAGACCGCGTCGACCCCCTGCTCCCGCAGGGCCGGCACCAGCTCCCGCTCCCCCTCTTCGGGCGGCAGGTCGACGCACAGCACGCCGTCCACCCCGGACGCGGCGGCCTGATCGGCGAAACGTTCGATGCCCCGGGCATGGATAGGGTTGAAGTAGGTAAAGAGGACGATCGGGAGCCCCAGACGGTCGCGGTGACGGGCGACCAGCTCGAAGATCCCGGACAGCTTGGTGCCGGCGGCGAGCGCCCGCGTGGCGGCGCGCTGGTTGGTCGGGCCGTCGGCGATCGGATCGATGAACGGCACCCCCAGCTCCACGATGACGGCGCCGCCGGCGGCTACGGCATCAAGCTGGGCGGCGGTCTCATCCAGGCTCGGGTCTCCGGCCATGAGGAACGGGATGAAGG
>JBKKAU010000599.1:0-5632 GCA_046714475.1 Thermoanaerobaculia bacterium | reverse complement strand
GCGCAACCGCGGGCCATGCGGGGCCCTACGGCGCGCTGCGGGCCGACCTTTTCGAGGACCGCTGGAACACAGTGCTGCGGCGGGTGCCCGGCGGCGGGTTCCGCTACGAGTCGACGCGCGACCCGGTGCTGGCCGACACCCGGCCGGTAGCGGGCGGCAAAACCCGGGGGACCTTCCGTTTCACGCCGCGCGAGTACGGCAGCTACCGCGCCGTGCTGACCGACCCCGAGACCCAGGCCTCGGCGGAGGTCGAGTTCTACGCCGCCGGCTTCGGCTACTCGCCCTGGGCGGTCAAGAACCCGGCCCGCCTGGAGATCGACTTGGATAGGCCCGAGGGGCAGGACTACGCCCCGGGCGACACCGCGACGGTCCAGGTGCGGGCGCCGTTCGCCGGCAAATTGCTGGTGACCATCGAGCGCGACCAGGTGCTCTACCACGAGGTCTACGACGTGGACGGCAACACCGCCAAGGTCGAGATCCCGATCCGCGAGGAGTTCCGGCCCAACGCCTACGTCACGGCCACCCTGGTGCGGCGCGCCGCCGACCTGGAGCCGGGCTCGGCCGGCCGCGCCTTCGGCGCCGTGCCCCTGCCCGTCGACCGCACCGCCAACCGGCTGCGGCCGGAGATCACCGCGCCGGCGGAGATCCGCCCCAACACCAGGCTGGAGATCGGCGTCCGCGCCGAGCCCGGCGCCGTGGTCACGGTCGCCGCGGTGGACGAGGGCATCCTCCAGCTCATCGCCCAGAAGACGGCCGACCCGTTCGAGCACTTCTACAGGAAGCTCGCGCTGGGGGTCACCTCCTATGACACGTTCAGCCTGCTGCTGCCCGAGGTCAAGGCGATGCCGGCCGGCGGCGGCGAGGGGGCCGACGGCATGGCCCAGTTCGTACGGACCGAGGGCATCCGGCGGGTCGAGCCGGTCGCTTTCTGGTCCGGACCGCTGGTGGCCGACGGCGAAGGTCGCGTCCGCGTCACCTTCGACGTGCCGGAGTTCCAGGGCGCCCTGCGGATCATGGCGGTCGCTATCGACGGCGACCGTTTCGGCTCCGCCGAGCGCAAAACCCGGGTGCGCGACCCGATCGTGCTGCTGCCCACCCTGCCGCGCATCCTCTCCTTCGGCGAGTCTCTCCAGGTGCCGGTCTCGGTGCGGAACGACACCGGCCGGCCCGGGGACATCCAGGTGGGCCTCACCGCCCAGGGTCCGGTCCGGGTCGAGGCGCCGGCGACGCAGAAGGTCCAGGTGCCGAACGGCCGCGAGACCGTCGTCTACTTCAACGTCCGCACCGGCGACGCTTCGGGCGACGCCCGCTTCGTCGTCACGGCGACCGGCAACGGCGAGCGGTCGCGGGCCACCACCAACGTGGCGGTCCGTCCTGATCTGCCGGCGACGGCGGTCGAGGAGACCGGCGGCATCGGCAAGACGGTGCTGGAGCTCCCCGCCACGGCCACGGGGCAGATGCGGCCGGAGACGCTGACACGCGAGCTGCGTCTCAGCTCCCTCCCCCTCGTGCAGTTCGCCGGCAAGCTGCGCCACCTGCTGCGCTATCCCTACGGCTGCCTGGAGCAGACGCTGTCCGCCGCCTTCCCGCTGATCTACATCGGCGACCTGGCGCGGGCTCTCGAGCCGCAGCTGCTCGACCCCAAGACCGGGGCGGGCGATCCGGCGGCCATGGTGCAGGCGGGCATGCGGCGGATCTCGGCCATGCAGCTCCCCGAAGGCGGCTTCGCCCTCTGGCCCGGCAGCGGTCAGGTCCACCCCTGGGGGAGCCTCTACGCCGCGCACTTCCTGGTCGAAGCCCGCCGGGCGGGGCATCCGGTCGACGACGGGCTGGTCCGCCGCTCGCTCGACTGGGTGGCCGGCCAGGTCAAGGCCAAGTCGACCTACGGCAGCGAGGACCTGCAGCGCACCGTCTACGGGCTCTACACGCTGGCCCGCGCCGGCCGGCCGGACCTCGGCACCATGGACTTCCTGCGTGAGAAGCACGCCAAGGACCTGCGGCCGGAGTCGCGGGCGCTGCTCGCCGCCGCCTACGCGTCGGCCGGCAACCCGCAGGCGCTGCAGGGGCTGATCGCCAACCTGGGGGAGGTCGAGCAGGCCGAGCGCCAGACCGGCGGCAACCTCAACTCGCCGATCCGCAACCGGGCGCTGCTGCTCCTGGCGCTGCTCGACGCGGCGCCGAAGAGCCCGCGCATCCCGGCCCTGGTCGACCGCCTGGCCCGCGACGCCCGGGACGTGCCGGAGTGGAACACCCAGGAAGAGGGCTTCACCCTCCTGGCGCTCGGCCAGTTCGTCCAGCGCCAGGCGAAGCAGCCCCCTTACTCGGGAACGGTCTTCGCCGGCGGCAAGAAGGTCGGCGCCTTTACGAACAAGACCGCGGTCTTCCGCATCCCCGGCAACGGTCCGGTGCGCATCCAGATGAACGGCGGCTACAAGGCGGGGTCGGCCTTCTTCCACCTGCTGACCCGCGGCGTGCCGACCGACGACGCCTTCCGGCCCGCGAAGAACGGGCTCGAGGTCGAGCGCGCCTTCCTGTCGCGCGAGGGGCAGACGGTCGACCTGGGCAATGTCCGCCAGGGCGACCTGGTGGTGGTGCGGACGCGGGTGCGGAGCGTCTCCGGCCCGGTCCAGAACGTCGCGGTGGTCAACCTGCTGCCTTCAGGGTTGGAAGTCGAGAACCCGCGGCTGGAGTCCACCGAGCAGATGCCCTGGATCACCGACGCCGGCTCGCCGCTCGACTACCTCGACCTGCGGGACGACCGCGTGCTGCTCTTCGTCGACCTGCCGGCCGACTCCTGGATGACCTACTACACGCTGGTGCGGGCGGTGGCGCCCGGGAAGTTCCGGCTGCCTCCCCTCCAGGCCGAAGCGATGTACAACCCCGCCCTCCGGGCGACCGGCGACCGGGGGACGATCGAGGTGAAGCTGCGGCAGTGAAGCGGGGAGAGCGGCTGGTATAATCAACTGAAATTTGAGAGATCGGACTCGTGCAGACGATCCAGGACTTTCTCCGTTTCTACTCCCCATCTTTGGCGGAGCGCGAAGCGCCGCCGGAATGGCCGCCGGATATCTTTGCTCTGTCAGCCGTCCTCCTGCTCGAGTCGAGCGCCTATCTGAATACCTTTCGGGAGTGGCCGCCTTCGGGAAGCGCGGCGGGCGGTTTCCTCCGGGTCTCGCCCGAGGCCTGGGCGAAGCGCCTCCACAAGATCGGCCGCACATGGCGTAAAGGCTGGCCTGCCAGCCCACCCGAGATCTCTCGCTGGTGGAAGACCCTCTGGTCGCTCAGGGACCTTCCCGTCCAGGAGATCGGCAACGTCAAACAGCTCTACTGCGCGCTTCTGCACCTCTGCGCGGCCTCCGACGAGGCCTCGTACGAGGTTGGCGTACCCAGGGGCAAGGAGGCGTTCGAGAACGATCCCTTCCGCGGCTGGGCCGAGGCGGGGCTTGCGCCTGGACGCAGGACCGGCTCCACGCTTTGCCGGGAGATCCATCCGTCGAAGCTGCGGGTCTTGCCGAAATTCCACACCCCTCAGACGGGCATGACCTTACGCTCGCTCTCCCACCACCTTGCGCTGTGGGCGGGCTCCGACGTCACGCCGCTCTGGTTCACGGCCGGCCTGCCGCGCCTGCCCGATACGGGTAACGGCGACGACGTCCATACGCTCAACCTGCTCCTCGTCCCCTGGCCGACCTCCGTGAGCCCGAAGCAGTTCGTTCCTGCCCATCCAGCCTGCGGCCGAATACTGAACATGCCGGCGGATCGGTTCGGCTTCTTCACCTATCGCCGTGAGCCGGACCCCGAACGCGCGCTTCGGAACATGCAGGCGATCTATGAAGCCGCCGAGGGCCTGACGGACCATATCGACGGCGTCGTCTTTCCCGAGCTCGCCCTGGAGGCGAGCGAGTACGAGGCCATCCGGCAATGGGTCACCGCCCGCAAGAGCTTTCTGATCGCCGGCGTCGGTACGGCCGCCGCGGGCGATCAGCCCGGCAGGAACCGAGTCGGGATCGAAGTGCCGACGACCGGCACGCTGCAGCAGGTGGGCACCGGCCATAGCGTCCGCCCCTTCCAGGACAAGCATCATCGCTGGCGCCTCGATCGGCCCCAGATCGTCCAGTACGGCCTCGGCGGCCAGCTCGATCCAGCCAAACGCTGGTGGGAGCACACGGAGGCGGAGGCGCGGCATCTGACGTTCGTCTCCGTGCTGCCCTGGCTCTCCCTCTGCGCGCTGGTCTGCGAGGATCTGGCGCGGCAGGATCCCGTGGCTCAACTGGTCCGGGCCGTAGGCCCGAACCTCGTCATCGCGTTGCTCATGGATGGCCCTCAGCTCACCTCGCGCTGGCCGGCACGCTATGCCACCGTACTGGCCGACGATCCAGGATCATCGGTCCTGAGCTTCACCAGCATCGGGATGTGCGAGTTCTCGCGCCCGCCGGGCAAAAGCCTTTCGCGGACGGTCGCGTTGTGGAAGGACGCCTACTCCGGAGAGGCTGTCCAGATCGACCTCCCCTCTGGGGCTGACGCCATCCTGCTCAACCTCGTCCGCCACGTCGACGAAGAGTGGACGGCCGACGGCCGGTCCGACCAGGGAGCGGCGGGCTATCCCGCCCTGGCGGGGATCCACCCCGTGGCGGCAAAGACCCGGGCATCGGCGGCCGAAGCCTAGAGGCACACGGAGTGCATATGCTATCGTTGCCCAACCGCGGCGGAAATCCCACGGTTGGCCTGCCTGTTATCCGGGCAAGGAGAGGCCTGATGAGAGATCTGGATCCGTTCGACGCCTCCATCCTGCACGTCCTCGCCCGTGTACCCGAGACCATGCAAGATCTCCGGCAGGAGCTACTGGACCGGCTGGAGCGAGAAGGGACGGATGAAGGTAGAGAGATCGCCCGCGCCATTCTGGCGCCGGACATCGAGCAGGCCAACACCTCAGACGATGTCAAGGCGACGGCCGCTTCGCTCAAGCAACTCGTCGGCGTGAGTTGACCTTGAGGGGCTGAGAAGCCTCGCCTACCTGACGCCGGCCTTTCCTCCCGACCGTCGGCGAATGAGATTTCCTTTCGTCAGACCCAACCGCAAGGCCGTCCTTCTCTCCCTGCTGCTCGCGGCCCCCTACCTGGGGTTCCGGCTGCTCGACCTCGTCTTCCCCTTCCCCTGGGAGGCCCTGGAGCGTCCGCCCGCGGTCGTGGTCCTCGACCGGACGGGGGAGCCGCTCCGCTTCTTCCTGCCTGCCGACCACCGGTGGCGTTTCCCGGTGCGGCTTTCCGAGCTGCCGCCGGAGCTGCCGCGGGCGCTGGTCGCCTCCGAAGACCGGCGCTTCTTCCGCCATCCCGGGATCGACCCGCTGGCGGTCGCGCGGGCGGCTTGGTCCAACGTCCGTTCCGGCGGGGTGGTCTCGGGCGCCTCGACGATCCCGATGCAGATCGCCCGCATGGCCGAACCGGGGCCGCGGACGCTATCGGCCAAGCTGCGCGAGGGCTTCCGCGCCCTGCAGCTCGAACGGCGCTTCAGTAAGGACGAGCTGCTGGAGATCTATCTCAACCTCGCTCCCTACGGCGGCAACGTCGAGGGGGTGGGGACGGCCGCCTGGTTCTACTTCGGCAAGTCTCCCGGCCAGCTCTCGCTCTCCGAG
>JBKKAU010000598.1:0-3054 GCA_046714475.1 Thermoanaerobaculia bacterium | reverse complement strand
GGGGGAGAACGGCGGGGAGAACATCCCGGAGGGCAGCGGCGCCGAAGCCTGGGGTCCCCGCCCCCGTGGGTGGGGGGGGGTAGGGTGGGGGGGAGGAGAGGTGGGGGGTTCTCTTTGGTCCAGCCCCACCCGCCTCACCGACGACGTCCGCCGTTTCGCGGCCGAGCGTCTCCCGGAGCACATGATCCCGGCGGCGCTGGTGGTGCTCGATGCGTTGCCGCTGACCGCGCACGGCAAGGTGGACCGCCGGGCGTTGCCGGCGCCGGAAGACGTGGCCCGGGCGGTGGAGCGGCCGATCGTCGAGCCGCGGACGCCGGTCGAGCGCGAGCTGGTCGACCTCTGGAAAGAGCTGCTCGGCGTCGAACGGGTGAGCATCTACGACAACTTCTTCGAGCTGGGCGGGCATTCGCTGCTGCTCACGCAGCTCGCCTCGCGCATCCGCGGCGCCTTCCAGGTGGAGGTGCCGCTGCGCATCCTCTTCGACGTGCCGAACGTCGTGGAGATGACCGCCGCCATCGCCGAGCGCCAGGCCGCGCTGGTCAGCCACGAAGAGATGACCGAGATGCTCGATGAGCTCAAGGGCCTGTCGCCCGAAGAGATCCAGGCGCTGCTCGAAGCGGAGAGCTGAAGAGGGGAACGGCGCCGTCCCGGAAGGTGCCCCCACCGGAACGGCGCCGTTCGTATCGAAAAGGCCGGTCGACGTCAGGCCGGCTCGTGCTCACCCTTAATAGCGGCGGTCGTACCGGTCATACCGGCCGCGTCCCCGGTCATCCCTGTAGCGATCCCGCGAGTTGTAGCCATAGGCGCGGGAGATCTCCTCGAGGAGATAGCCGATCCGATCCATGCCCCGGTCGACATACGGCCGCCGCGAGACATGGCGCAGCGATTGGGCGGTGAAGTCGTAGGCCCTGAGCAGCTCCCTGAGGTCGCCTCCGCTCCCGCGGCGGTCGCGGTAGCCCCCGACCTCATCCCGGAAGTGATCGGCCTCTTCATGGAGTTCGCGCAACGCGGAGAGCATCCGCGCCTCGTTACGGTCCGGGCGGCGGTTGTTCCGCTCGGCCTCCCGGCGGATCGACTCCGCCGTCTCTTCGATCTCACGAGCCAGGGCACCGACGTTCTGCGTGCCACGGGAGTCATAACGGTCATAGCGGTCGCGGTCGTACCGGTCCGGATAGCGATTGCCCCACCGGTCCTGCGCCATCGCAGTGGAGGACAGGGCGAGAGTCAGAAGGGCTGTGGTTACGAACGTCTTGCTTCTCATCGAGTTCTCCTTGGTTGAAGCCACGGCATCCCCCTATCGCAAGGCCGATGCCATGGGGAGCTCCCCTGGAGACAACGTTTTTTCGAGATCCGCAGGCGACATTGGCGGGGTTTTGGCGTCCTCGGGAGAGGACGGAATGGGATAGGGGTATCTCGCTGGAGTCAGGAACCTGTTCCGCGGAGCCGAGCCAACTCTTCTTCCAGGGCTTTCACCCGCGCCTCGGCGGCGGCGCGGGCGGACGCTTCCGCTAGGGCGCGAGCTTCGGCCTCCGCGCGGGCCTTGGCCTCCCGCTCCGCGTTTGCCGCGAGCTCCTTGGGCCAGGGTAGCAACTCCTCGCTCGCCGCGTCGATCAGGCGAAGGCGATCCCCCTCACGCCGCAGGAGGAGCCCAGTGGTCCGGCTCAGCAGGGAGCCGTCAGGTTCCAGAGGAAGGGATTGGTACTTGCCATCTTCGAGACGGAGTCCCTGCAGCGACGGGTGGAGGTACTCTTCGTAGGGATCAAAGAGGATGTATTCCTCGACCCCGAGTCCCTCGTAGCGGGCACGCTTGTCCCGCAGATCCTCCCGCCGCGTGCTGCGCGATGTGACCTCAATGATCAAGCTTGGAGACCGGCCCTCCTCCCACAGCAGGTAGTTGTCTCGGTCCCATTTCTTCACGCCGTGGACCACGAGCACGTCCGGGGCGAGGACCGCCCTTGGATTGCCCTTCTCGTAGCAGAGGAAGAGGTTGCCCCCGACCCAGACATCCGGCACGTCGAGATATCGCAGCTCCAGCGCCTCGATCGTGTCGTTGATGACCCTGCGGTGGAGGGTGGTCTCGGCCATGGGCTTGCCGTCGGAGGTCGGGTATTCGATCTCCTGTTCGAGCGGGATCGCGTTCATGCGTACCCTCCTTCTCCCCCGACAGGTTGCGGGATCAGAGCACGAAAGCTCTTCCAGACGCAACGGTTGGCCAGAGTGGATAATAACATGGCGTCATGGAGGCCTCCACCTGGATCTCTGCAAACCCGTGGCGGAATCAACTGCTGCGAGCGCGGAGGGCTGTGAACCCTCGGGAACGGCGCTTCGTCAGAGTGAGGAGTCTGTTCCGCGGAGACGGGCCAACTCTGCTTCCAAGGCTTTCACCCGCGCCTCCGCGGCGGCAGCGCGAGCCTCCGCCTCGGCGCGGGCCTTGGCGTCCCGCTCCTCGCGCTCCTCCGGCCAGGGCAACAATTCCCCGCTCGCCGCATCGATCAGGCGAAGGCGATTCCCCTCAGGCCGCAGGAGGACCCCGGTCGTCCGGCTCAGGAGTCCACCGTCCGGCTCCAAGGGGATGAGCTGGTATCTTCCGTCTTGCAGGCGAAAACCCTGGAGAGGCGGGTGGAGGTACTCCTCATAAGGATCGAAGAGGAAGTATTCTTCGATCCCGAGCTTCTCGTAACAGAAGCGCTTGTCCCGCAGATCCTCCCGCCGCGTGCTGCGCGACGTGACCTCGATGACCAAGCTCGGAGGCCGCCCCTCTTCCCAGAGCAGATAGTTGGGCCGCGGCCACTTCTTCACACCGTGGACCACGAGCACGTCGGGGGCGATGGCCGCCCGAGGGTTGCCCTTCTCATAGCAGAGGAAGAGGTTGCCTCCGACCCAGACGTCCGGTACGTCGCGGTATCGCCGCCCCAGCACCGCGATCGTGTCGCTTATGACTTCGCGGTGAAGCGTGGATTCGGCCATGGGTTTGCCGTCGGAGGTCGGGTATTCGATCTCCTGTTCGAGCGGGATCGCGTTCATGCGTACCCTCCTTCTCCTCGACAGGTTGCG
>JBKKAU010000597.1:0-8087 GCA_046714475.1 Thermoanaerobaculia bacterium | reverse complement strand
TCGGCTTCGGTGGCGGTGGCGCTGCGGCGCGACCTCACCGGCCGCCGTCCGGCTCCCCGCCTGCTTGCCATGCTTGCGGACGGGGTTTTCACGACAGACGACATCCGCCTGGGCCGAAACAGGAAAGTCGAGCGCTTGCCACCTGATCTTGAACGGGCCTTGGGGGAGGCAGGACTGTCCGGCCTCCCGCGGCTCAAGGGTTCACGGGATGAAGCTCTGAATATCCTCGATCTGCTCCCTCCCGGGGAGCAGGCCCTGTGGGCGCTCGACTTCGCGGCCAACCGCGGGCTCATGCGGAGCGGCCGGCTCGCCCGGTACCGCTACATTCACCTGGCGGTCCACGGCATCCTCGACCCCGAGCAGCCCGAGCTGTCCAGCCTCGTCTTCTCCCGCGTCCACCCGGACGGAAGCGACCGCAACGGCTTTCTCTGGGCCTATGAGATCTACGACCTCGACCTGCCCGCGGAGCTGGTCGTCCTGAGCGCCTGCCGCACGGCGGTAGGCCGCGAGTTCCGGGGAGAAGGGCCGATGAGCCTGGGGCGCGCATTCCTCCATGCCGGCGCGGCGCGGGTGATCGTGAGCCGCTGGAACGTCAACGACAACGGGGCGGCGGAGCTGATGCGGCGCTTCTACGACGGGTTGCTGCGGCAAGACCTCCGGCCAGGGCAGGCCCTGAGGGAAGCCCAACTCGCCACCAAAGCCGATCCGAAGCGGCGCACGCCCTACTACTGGGCGGTCTTCTCGCTGCAAGGCGAGTGGAACTAGCCCGCCAGCCTCCCCCAAATCCGCTCGATCGTGTCTATAGAGGTGTGGCCCCGAGCAGGGCCGGAGCCATCAACCAAAAGGAGAGCCTCGATGAGCGAGCAGACACAGGGTCAGACGCAAGAGACCGGCGGCCAGACCACGCGATCCGGAGAGGACGGGAGCACCGAGCCGCCGGTGGGCTCCAAGGACCCCGTGACCAAGGGCCTGAAACCCGCCCAGGCCGACAAGAAGTAGGCCACCGTCCGGACCATGACGAGGCCGGCTCGGGAACCGTACGAGCTGGTGCCGGGCTGGCCTCGACCTCTTTCAGGAGCCCTTCATGCCCGGCAAGCACGCCTTGATCATCGGCATTTCCCGCTATCCCTTCCTGGACGAGGGAGCCCAGCTCAAGGGCAGCGTCGCGGACGCCCGGCTGCTTGCCCGGATCCTCCAGAAGCACTTCGATTTCCCCCAGGAGGCGATCCACCTCCTCTGTGACGAGCAGGCGACCCGGGCCGGCATCGAGGGAGCCATGCAGGAGCTGCTGCGCCGCGTCGGCACCGACGACTCGGTGGTGATCGGCTATAGCGGCCACGGCTCGCAGGTCAAATACGGCGAGGGGGACGGACCCGACTCCTGGGACGAGTGCCTCGTTCCCAGCGACAGCGGCCGGGACTCCCTCCACCCGGTCCTGGACATGCCGGACGACCAGATCCACGACTGGCTCCTCGAGCTGAGCAAAACGACCCCGTACATCTGTGTGATCCTCGATTCCTGCTTCGCGACCGGTACCATCCGCGACCCGGGGTTCGCCGCCCCGGTCCGTCGGCTGGAGCCGGTCAGGCTTCCTGGCCGTAGAGAGCCGAAATCCCCTCGCAGCACCTTGAGGAGCGCGGAGGCTCAAGCCGATCGCTGGATCCCGCCCAACGAGCGATGCACGTTGATCGCCGCCTGCCGCTACAACGAAGGCGCCCATGAGGACCAGCCGCAGCCGGGCGTCTTCCACGGCGCGTTGACGTACAACTTGTGCAGAGAGCTCCAGGCCGCCACTCCGGGCGCCACCTACCTCGACATCTTTGAGCGAATCGAACCGCAGATTACAGCCCGGTTTCCCAGGCAGCACCCCCAGCTCCACGGAGCGCGAAACCGCGAGCTGTTCGGCGTACGGGAGATCCGGCCCATGCGGTTCGTGCCGGTCCAGAAGCGCGAGGGGCGCTCGGTAGTGCTCGGTGGTGGGGCGGCGCACGGCCTGACAGCCGGCTCCGAGTGGGGGATCTACCTTTCGGGGACCCGGAACGTCGAAGACAAGGGCCGGCGCCTCGGCAAGGTGCGGGTGACCGAGGTCGGCAGCCTCGACGCCGCGGCCGAGATCGTGGACGAGGTGGAGGGCATCGACGAGAAGAAGCAGCCCCTCCGCATCGAGCCCGGCGCGCGGGCGTTCGAGGACTCGGCGCCGTCCGCACGGCAGATGGCCGTGGAGCTGGCTTCCATCCCCCACGAGTGGGGGGATTGGCTGAGGTCATGGATCGGCCGGGGGAGAAAGCTGCGCCTGGCCAAGCCCGGCGAACAGGGGGACGTCCGGGTCTACGTCCTCGCTCCCAGGGAGACGGCCCGTCCGGAAGACCCGGTGCCGCAGCTCGGGGCTGTCGCGGAGCCCACCTGGGCCGTGGTGGCGCGCGACGGCGGCCTGCGCATGCCGCCGGTACCGGCGACCTCCCGCGACTCGATCGAGCGTCTGGTCGGGAACCTGGAGGTCTGGGCGCACTACTGTCACGTGCTGGAAATCGAGAACCGGACCCCGGACGGCCTGCGGGAGCAGATCGACGTCATCCTCCAGCGGGAGAGGCCTTGGGGAGGCTGGGAGCCGGCCCTGCCCGACGAGCGGGCGAACGCGATCGTCTTCGAGGAGGGGGCGCCGGTGGCGATCGAGGTGCGGAACCGTTCCACACAACCTGTCTACATCTACGTGCTCGACCTCGGTCTGGCCGGCAGGGTGGAGCTCCTCTATCCGGTGCCGGGCGCCGACGAGCCGTTGGAGCCCGGAGGGGTCCTGGAGATCGGGACTCTGAAGGATGAAAGGATGCCGCTGACCCTGCCCAAGGATTTTCCGTTCCCGGGCGCCGGCAACGGCAGCCATGGCACGGTCGAAGGGATGGAGTACCTGAAGGTGTTCGCGCTGAACGAGCCCGGCGACTTCACCCCGCTGCTGCAGGATGGATTCCGCATCTCCAAGCACCCCTGGACGACGGAGACCCGCTCGTTCCTGGTCCGCCGGAGGAGCGCCTCCGCCTAAGGCCGGCTGCCCGGCCCGCACAGGGCGCGATGAATCGCGCCCCTACATCAAGGTTCCGCACTGTAGGGGGCGCAATTCATTGCGCCCTGACTCAGGGCCGGCTGCCGGCCCGGTGGCTGGTGAACTCCCGCTCGACCGCCGCCGACAGGCTCTCGCCGACCTGGTCGACGAGCGACCTGGGATCGAGCGTCTCGATGTTGACGATCTCGTAGACGGCGAGCTTCTCCAGCCCTTTGAGGTGCGCCCAGCCGAGCTTGCGCAGCCCGGCGGAGTGCCGCTCGCCGGCGTGCTCGACGTCGAAGACGACGTAGGAGCGGTCGCCGTCGCACCCCCGGCGCAGGCGGCAGGCGCCGAGCTCCCTCTCCAGCTCCGTGATGTAGGCGCCGGTCGCCACCAGGCCGTTGTTGTGCAGCGTGCCGTTGCGGTTGATGTAGGCGTAGAAGCGGCGCAGCTCCTCCCGCTTGTCGACCACGTCGACGTTTTTCTGCGCCAGAGGCGCGAAGAAGCGGTGCACGGTCGCCTCCGGGTACCCCTGGCTGACCAGCATGGTCTTGACCTCGTCGATCTCCTGCGTCGCCTTGCCGGTCGTCAACCGGGACAGCTCGACCAGGCCGGGGCCGAAGAACTCGTAGCGGTCTCCGGAGTCGGGGCCGCCGCCGCCCATCGGGATCATGCGGTAGGAGCCGTAGTTGAGCGCGATCCGCATGCCGCGGTCGAAGGGCAGCCCCTCCCGCACCGCCTCTTCGTAATAGTCCTGGAGCTGCAGCGCGCAGACGAGCAGGTTGACCGCCTCGCGGCTGGAGTAGAAGGCGCCGTCGCCCAGGTACTTCTCGAGCTTGGCGCGATGCGCGTGCGCCAGGCGGTTGATCCGCCGCTGGAAGCGGAACATGCGGCGGAAGGCCTCGTCCTGGCTCTCGTTGCCGCCGCGGTGGAGGACCGACAGGGTCTGAGAGAAGTCGCTGATGTCGTAGATCATCCCGAAGCGCTCGACGCGCGGGTCGACCACCCAGGCCTCCATGAAGTCGAGCGGCCGGGTGGCGGAGGAGAGGAGGATCTCGCCGCCGGCCGGCGACCGCAGCTCGCGGCAGGTCATGCGGCCGTCGCGGGCCTCGACGCCCACCAGCGCCCGGCGCAGGCCGTGGAGCAGCTCGAACTCCTTGAGCTTGACCAGCAGGCTCTCCCAGACCTGGACCAACGGCGGCGGCAGCAGGCGCGAGGCGTTGTACCCCTTGCGGCCGGCGAGGAATGAGACGTAGCCCGGCCGGTTCAGCAGCTCGCGCGCGTCCCTCTTGGGATCGACCCCGAGCAGGTGGACGACCATGCCGCGCAGGTCGCGGTCGGACTCGAGCTGGTCGGCCTGCCAGCGCGCCAGGTCATCCAGGCGCTGGCGCAGGTCGCGCCCGTCGATGCGGAGCGAGCCGGCGAAGTAGGTCGCCAGCTCGGCCAGGTCGCGCCCGATGTAGTCCTCGGTGAAGATCAGGACGTTGTCGCGCATGCGGGTGAGCAGGCGCGGGAAGAGCTCTTCCTCGACCTCCTCGGTCGCCCCCGCCACCTTCTGGACCACCTCGTAGGTGGTCGACAGCACCCGGTCGAGGAAACGGTCGTAGACCCGGTACTTGATGGCGTCCCCCTGGCGGCGGCCGATCTCCAGGTCGAGGCGCAGGATGCGCTTGGGGGTCTCTTTGAGCAGGCGCGACACGTCCAGCGAGTGGTGGAGCCAGAAGATCGCCGGGTATTGGCGTCCGTAGCTGGAGGTGGTGGCGTTCTCGACGGCCCGCGAAAGCAGGAGACGGTAATGCTCCCAGGCGGCGTTGTAGGTCTTGCGGTCGACGGAATTGTCCCGCCTGGCCATGGCGACCTGCACGATCTCTTCAGCATGGAGGTATTGCCGTAACGACGCGCGCAAAGCCTCGAGGCCCTGGGAGAGCAGGATGGGGAAGCCGTGCAGGGGCGTGGCGGTCTCGTCTTCGAGGAAGATCGGCCGCGGCGTGGGCAGCGCTTTCTGGAGGTCGGGCATCAGGCGGCGGATCTCTTCCTCGTCCTGGCGCAGGAAGTTGAAGGGCCCCTGAAGGAGCTGAAGAACAGACGTCGGATTCATGCTCGCCGGTTGCGTCTCTCAATGGAAAACGAAGGCGTTACGTATACCATATCGCCCGGCTGCAGGCACCGGGCCGGCGTCCCGGGGGCGGGATCGCGAGGCGGCCTCCCCCCTCTCGACGACCTGTCCGTCCGTGCCCCGGGTGCTCGGCGACGTCACGGCTGCTACACTCTGCCGCCGGATATTCTTTGAGAGAGGAACCAATGACGCATATCGTTTCGGTGCACGTCACCCCACCCGGGAGCCCCGAGGCCGACCTCCTGATCGTGGGTTGCTTCGAGGGAGAGGCTCCCGAGGCAGGGGAGGCGGAGGAGGGGATCCGGACCGCGGTGGAGCGCCTTGCGGGACGGCCGGGGTGGAGAGGCAAGGAGGAGCAGGTCGCCCAGACCGAAGCCGGGGGCAAGGTGGTGGCGCTGCACGGCCTCGGGTCGCGCAAGGACTTCTCGTTCAACAAGCTGGCGCGCTGGCTGTGGACGGTCGGCGACCAGACCCGGTTGACCGGCGTGCGCAACCTCGGGGTGCTGCTGCCCGCGCATCCGGAGACCACCGGTCCGGACGCGGCCGAGCGGATCACCCGCTGCCTGGCGCTCGCCGGCTACCGTTTCGACCGCTTCCAGAGCCCGTCCAAGGAGAGGGAGAGGCCGGAGCGGATCGCGGTCGTGCCCCCCGCCGGGGAGGAGGAGGCCTACCGCGCCGCCCTCGCCGTGTCGGGCGCGGTCGCCGAGGCGGTGGTGTTCGCGCGCGAGCTCGGCAACACGCCGCCCAACGAGGCCCACCCGGCCTGGATGGCGGAGCGCGCCCGGGAGCTCGGCGAGAGCCGCGGCATGGAGGTGACCGTCCTCGAAGGCGAAGAGCTGCGGAGCCGCGGCATGGGCGGCCTGCTCGCGGTCGGCGGCGGCTCGGACACGCCGCCGCGCATGGTCCGCCTCGCCTGGGGCGACTCCGGCCCGCGCGTCGCCCTGGTCGGCAAGGGGATCACGTTCGACTCCGGCGGCGTCTCGATCAAGCCCGCCTCCGATATGGACGAGATGAAGTACGACAAGTGCGGCGCCTGCGCGGTGCTGGGAGCCGCCCGCGCCATCGTCGACCTGAAGCTGCCGGTCCGTCTGAGCGTTTACGTGGCGTTCGCCGAGAACCTGCTCGACGGCCGCTCCTACCGGCCGGGCGACATCCTGCGTTGCTACAACGGCAAGACGGTGGAGATCACCAACACCGACGCCGAGGGGCGGATCATCCTCGCCGACGCCCTTTCCTGGGCGGTGGAGGACGGGGCCGAGGCGCTGGTCGAGATGTCGACCCTGACCGGCTCCTGCGTCATAGCGCTCGGCCACCAGGCGGCCGGCCTCTTCACCCCCGACGACCAGTTCGCCGCCGACCTGCTCGCGGCGTCGGAGAGCAGCGGCGAGCGCCTCTGGCGGCTGCCGCTCTTCCCCGAGTTCCTGGAGGACATGAAGGGCGCTCACGCCGACCTCAAGAACTCGGCGGGCCGTTGGGGCGGCGCCAGCAACGCGGCGGCCTTCCTGTCGCAGTTCGTCGGCGACCTCAAGGCCTGGGCCCACCGGGACATCGCCGGCATGGCCTACCTGGGCAACGACCAGGACGGCAAGAAGCGGGGCGCCACCGGCTTCGGCGTGGCGACCGCGGTGAGCTGGCTCCGCCGGATGACAGGGTAGCCGGGGCCGTTCCGGTCTGCCGGCGAGAGGGGGACGTTCTCCGTGATCCATCCGGTGTCGCACCCTCTCGCCGTCCCCCCCCTCCTGGAGGTCCAGCATCTCGAAGTGGCGTTCCCCATGGCCGGGCAGTGGGTCCAGGTAGTGCGCGACGTCTCGTTGACGATCCACCGCGGCGAGATGCTAGGGCTGGTGGGGGAGTCCGGGTCGGGCAAGACCCTGACCGCCCTCTCCATCCTGCGGCTGGCGCCGCCGCGGGCGCGCCTCGCCGGCAGCATCCTGCTGGACGGCGAGGACCTCCTGACGCTCCCCGAGCCCGCCCTGCGGCAGGTCCGCGGCGGGCGCATCGGCTTCGTATTCCAGGAGCCGATGGCGGCCTTGAACCCGGTCTATACCATCGGCTTTCAGATCGCCGAGGCGGTGCGCGCCCACGGCCGGGTCTCGCGCCGCGAGGCGCTCGCCGAGGCGGTCCGTCTGCTCGACCTGGTCGCCCTGCCCGACGCGCGCCGCCGGCTCGGCGACTACCCGCACCAGCTTTCCGGCGGGCAGCGGCAGCGCGTCATGATCGCCATGGCCCTCGCCTGCGGCCCCGACCTGCTGCTGGCCGACGAGCCGACCACGGCGCTCGACGTCACGCTCCAGGCGCAGATCCTGGAGCTGCTCGAACGGCTGCGCCGCGACCTCGGGCTCGCCGTGCTGCTGATCACCCATGACCTCGCGGTGGTGGCGGAGACCTGCGACCGGGTCGTCGTGATGTACGCCGGCCAGGTGGTGGAGGAGGCGGACGTCGACACTCTCTTCCGCGCCCCGGTCCATCCCTATAGCCAGGGGCTGCTCGCGACCCTCCCCCGGCTCGGCCGGCCGGCGGCGCGCGGCGCCCTGCCGGTGCTCCAGGGGGGCCAGCCCGAAGCGGCGGACCGTCCCGGCGGCTGCGCCTTCCACCCCCGCTGCCCCGAGGTCCTGCCGGTCTGCCGGGACCGCGAGCCGGAGCTGGTGGAGGTCGGGCCGGGGCACCGGGCGCGCTGCTGGCTCCCGGTGGCACCGGAGAGAGAAGGAGCGCGGCCGTGAGCGGGCTCGTCGAGATCGAGGGGCTGCGCAAGGAGTACCCGGTGCGGCGCGGCCTCCTCCAGCACCGGCGCGGCACGGTGCGCGCCCTGGACGGGGTGGACCTCGCGGTGCGGCGCGGCGAGTGCCTGGCGCTGGTCGGGGAGTCGGGGAGCGGCAAGACCACTCTGGGCCGCTGCATGATCCGGCTGGTCGAGCCGACCGCGGGGCGCGTGCG
>JBKKAU010000596.1:0-3224 GCA_046714475.1 Thermoanaerobaculia bacterium | reverse complement strand
ATCCCGTCCTCTCCGATGCCGTGCTGGCAAGGCGCGGTAGGGGCGGACGAGTTGAGCTATGATGGATGAACATTGGCGACTGGTGGAGGCGGCGTGATCAAGATCAGCTTAGGGGAAGCGGAAGGCGATCTGGCCCGTCTGGTCGACGAGGCGGCGCAAGGCGAGGAGGTCATCATCTTGCGCGAGGATGGCGCCAGCTTCCAGCTCCTGCCGTTTCAGGAGTCACGATCCGGAGGCGCAGAGAACCGGTCGACACCGATCGGTGGGGCCTTGGACGACTTCATCGGAACCTGGTCGGCTGAGGAAGAAGGGGAGTTCCTGGAGGCTCTCAAGGGCTTCGAGGGGGTTGACGAGAGCTTCTGGTCTTGAAAGTCCTGCTCGACACGAACGCGTACTCCGCCCTGAAACGGGGACGTCCAGAGGTCGTGGCCCGCGTTCATGGGGCGCACCAGGTGGTGTTGTCCTCTGTCGTCCTGGGAGAGCTGGTCTTCGGGTTCCGCAACGGCAGCCGCTATGAGCAGAACAAGAGACAGCTCGAGCAGTTCCTCCGGAGCCCCCACGTCCGAGTGAGAGCCGTGACGCAGAGCACTGCAGAGCATTTTGGCCGGATTGCGGCCCAGCTTCGAAGGAAGGGTACGCCGATCCCTACCAATGACATCTGGATCGCCGCCCACGCGATGGAGAGCTCGTCCGAGCTCCTCTCTTACGACCATCACTTCGACAAAGTCGAAGATCTCCGTTGGGTTCTTCTACCTCTATCCTGAACGGGTCCACTGTCACAGCCGAAGTGCTTTGTTGGGGAGGAGACAAGCGCCGCGGTCACGGCACGAGCCGGACCTCCGTATCCAACTGGAGGAGGCCGTGCGGGTCGGAGCCGGAATCCCAGAGCCGTTGGGCCTCGGCCAGCGCAGCCTCCGCCGCTTCCAACTCGCCCGCGGCTCTTAAGGCATGGGCTTCATGGGCCGCGGCATACCCCCGGACCCGGTTGCGCCAGGCTTCCGGGCCCCGGACCCGGTCGGCGACCTCGCAGGCGAGCCGTGCCAGCCCGGCCGCCTCCTCGGGGTGGCTCAACGACTCCTCGCACAGCCGTTCCGCCAGCGCCCAGTTCTGAAACTCGTCGCCAATCTCCACGATCGTCAGCCGCAGGTCCGCTGAAATACTCTCCAGGCGAGACCACTGCTCGGCGGCGCGCTGGCGGTCCTCCGGCTTGGGCGGTTTCCCGGGGGACGGCAGGCTCAGCAGGCGCTCATAGGCGGACGCTACAAAGGCTTCGAAGCGGCTCCCGAGCTGTTCCATTCCCTCGCCCGCCCTCCGCCTCGGCCGGGCGGCCATCTCCTCGAACCTGCGCAGGATCGCCTCGCCGTCCTCGACCGCGAGCCCGGCCCCGCGCGCCAGCTTCTCCAGGTTCTCGGGGCTGGGCTCGACCTTGTCCAGCTCGTAATCGGCGATCAGGGTGAAGTGCACGCCGGTCTTGCGGGCGAAGCCCTTCTGGGTCTCTCCGGAGACCGCCCGGAACACCCGCGCCATCAGGTTGTTGCGTCTCAACGTGTCCTCCGCTAGTACAAAGTGAGGAAATTTCCGTCCTGAGCGTGTCGTCCTGGAGCACCATTACAGGCAGACGCGGCCCGCGTGGGTCATGAAGGCTCGCTGCCGGCGCCGCGCGGGAGACGCGAAGCATGCGATCGACTCTTGCTGCCCTGGCCCTCACTGGAGCCCTTCTGACCCCGAACGCCGGCGGGTCCAGCCTGCTCGACCAGCTCTGGACCTTCTTCGCCTCGATCTGGAGCGAGCCGGCCTCCAAGGCAGGCTGCGGGATGGATCCTAGCGGCCGGTGCGCTCCAGCCCCGGGAGACGAGACCGAGGCGGGGTGTGGGATGGACCCCAACGGAGGGTGCGAACCGGCCCCCCTGCCCCAGACCAAGGCAGGCTGCGGGATGGACCCTGACGGCCGTTGTTCCTCCACGCCGTAGTTGCCCGAAGCAATCATGAGGAGGTGAATTGGAGACCCTGGTCGTAGCGGGCTCGGAAAAGGAAGCGCAACACGCGATGGGCCAACTCGGCCGTGGCAGTCTCGAGCTGAGCCGCTTCCTGGAAGAGCCGGAGGGCGGCCAGGGCCTCCCGGTGGACTCCTTTGGACTCGAAGACTTCTTTCAGCCCTTGGGCCAATGCCTTGACCTCAGTCGACCGCCCCTGATCTAACAAGAGGACTGCCTCTTCCAGCAGGGCCAAAGCGACGTCGTACCACATCTTCTTGGCGGTAAACGCCTGCCGCGCCTGTCCCAACAGAGCCTTCGCCTCTCCGAGCCGGCCCAGGCCCGCGGCGATGCGGCCGTCCAGCCAAGTCACGCGGATCAACTCATTCTCATCACCCCGTTCTGCGACAAGCTCGCGAACCCGTTGCACCAGTTCGACCGCCTCGCCATAGAAACCGATATGGGTATAGGTCACCGCAAGATTGAAGCGCAACATGTAGAAGAGACGAGGCTCGGCCTCCCGATCAACTAGAGCCTCCGCTTGAAGAAGGGCCGCGACGGCACGCTCGTACTCTCCCATCACCTCGAGGGTGAAGCCTTTTTTGATTAGGAGCCGTCCCGGGAGGCGGCCAATGGGAAGGGCCTGATCTAATGCGACCAGAGACTCCTCGAACCGGCGTTGATCCCGGCGGAGTGACGCTTCAAGGTCGAGTAGCCGCCCCGGGTCGAGAACATTA
This sequence comes from Thermoanaerobaculia bacterium, assembly GCA_046714475.1. Classification (GTDB taxonomy): domain Bacteria; phylum Acidobacteriota; class Thermoanaerobaculia; order Multivoradales; family UBA5704; genus DASPJI01. The sequence continues at coordinate 514 of JBKKAU010000596.1, read as the reverse complement.
TTGGCGTCAGAGCCGGCTTGCCAAAGCCGCTTAGCCTCTTCAAGAACAGTATCCGCCGCTTTCAACTCGCCAGCCACCCGCAAGGCATTGGCGGCGTGGCCAGCCGCGTAGCCTCTAATCCGAGCGCGCCAGTCCTCTGGGCCTTGTACCCGGTCCGCGATTTCCTGAGCCAACTGTGCCAGTCCGGCCGCAAGATCCAGGTCTCTTGAAGCCGCATGCTCCGACTCCTCGCAGAGCCGCTCCGCCAGCGCCCAATGCTGGTACCCGCGGGCCACCCTCACCACCGCCCGCTGCAGGTTTTCGGGGCGCCCCTTGAGGAGCGCCCATTGCTCGCCGGCGAGCCAGCGGGCGGGTTCGAGATGGGCGGGCTCGGGGTACACGTCCAGCGGCGGGAGCGCCCGGGAGCGCCGGGCGGCCTCGACCAGGACGTTGCGGGCCAGACGCGAGACCTCCAGCACCCCCATCTCGACCTCGTCGCGCTCCTCGGCCGTCAGCTCCCCGTCCCGCTCCAAGG
>JBKKAU010000595.1:0-8542 GCA_046714475.1 Thermoanaerobaculia bacterium | reverse complement strand
TACGTCCCTACGGGACTCATTGGGGATTGGGTGATGACCCTTTCCTGGCGCTAAAGCGCCAGGCTTTATGCCTACGGCCCTTCGGGCCTGAGCAGCATCCTCTCGTGGCGAGATGTGTATAACAGGGTGGGCTGGAGGAGGAGGGAGATCTCTCCTTCCGGGTGATACCATTCGGGTTGTAGACTCCCCTTAGGAAGACCAAATACGACCACAGACCGGAGCTAAGCGACCATGAGAAGGTTGATCCTCGAGGAATGGTTGTCGCTCGATGGCTTCGCCGTGGACAAGAATGGAACGCTGGACTTCTTTCCCGCAAGCGAGACGGACAAGTTTTCCGATCGGGATCAGCTGGAGTTCCTCGATAGCGTTGACACGATCCTCCTGGGGCGAAGGACATACGAGCTCTTTGTCGAGTACTGGCCTACGGCGACGACAGACAAAGAGATCATCGCCGACCGCCTGAACACGCTGCCCAAGCTCGTCTTCTCCAATACGCTGAGCGAGGCGCCCTGGGGAAGCTGGAGCCCAGCGCAAGTAGTCCGCGGCGACGCGGTAGCCGAGATCAAACGGTTGAAAGCGCAGGACGGGAAACACATGGTCCTGTGGGGGAGCCTCTCCCTGGCGCGGGCCCTCATCGCGGCGGACCTCATCGACGAGTACCATCTCCAGATCTGCCCGACGATCGTCGGCGGCGGCCAGCCGCTGTTCCCCAGCCTTCAGAGTTACGCCAGGCTCCGACGGGTGAACGTGCGGACCTACGACACGGGAGTGGTGTTCCTGCACTGGAAAGCCGCCCGTTGAAGGCCGTTTCCCGCCGCCTCGCGTTCCCCCCGCCCAGATCCTTCGCTGCGCTCAGGAGGACACTTCGCGGCGAGACCTGTCCTAATCCCAATCCCTCGAACCACGCCTTATGAGCGGGATTCTCGCACTCCTTACCGTCCACCGCCCAGGCTTCAGGCCTCCCAGGCAGCCAGCAGCTCGCGCGCCTCCTCCCCCCGGCCCTGGCTCTCCCAGAGCTTGGCCAGGCAGCCCGCGGCGCGCAGCCCCAGGGTCCCGGCCCCCTGCTCGCGCGCCACGGCGAGCGCGCTCTGGAACTCTGCCTCCGCCCGCTCCCGGTCCTCTTCGGCCAGGAGCAGGAGACCCTGGAGGCGGTGGAGGTCGGCCTTCCAGTACCTCTCGTCGGTCTTTTCGGCCAGCGACCAGGCATCCCGCAACAGCTCCCGGCCCCGGTCGAGCCGGCCATGGTCGAGGCAGAACTGGACGATCCAGGCCAGGAAGCGGCTGCACTGGAGGTTGCTGCCATGGGCCGTGCGCATGGCCTCCACGGAGCCGACGGCCTGGTCCAGGGCCTTGTCAACCTCTTCCGCCCGCTCCGATACCGCCGGCGCCGGGGTCCCCATCAGCGCCAGCGAGATGTCGTAGTGGACCTTCCAGTAGACGTAGGAGTGCTCACGGCTCAGGTCGACCAGCTCGCGCGCGCAGGCCAGGGCGGTCTCGGCGTCCTTCATCGAGGTGGCGATGAACATCTTCTCCACGAGGGTCACCGACAGGGTGAACGGGGAGATCCTCCGGCCGAGGTCGACGGCTTCGTCGGCTTTCCGCAGTCCGGTGTCGGGTTGGCCGGCGATCCACAGGGTGTCGCCCAGCAGGGCGAGGGCGATGACTCCGATGTCGTAGTGGTTCGAGGGGTGCTCGACGGTAGCGACGGGGTAAAGCGAGAGCTGGCGCTCGAAGCCGGCGCGCGCCGGCTCCAGGTTGCCCAGGAAGAGGTCGGCGGCGGCGGCGGTGTAGAGGCCGAGGAAGAGCGACCCCATGTCGTTCTCCTCCTCCGCGGCCTGGAGCCGTTGCCGCGCCAGCTCGCGGGCCTGCCGCAGCTCGCCGCGGCTGGCGTAGAAGTTCCACAGGCCGAAGTAGACGTCCGGGGGGATCTGGATGCGCCCGCTCAAGCTGAGGATGCGCGCGTAGGCCGCCTCGACCTCGGGCGCGGAGTGGCCCTGGGTCACGGCGAGCGGGGAGCTGAGGGCGCTTTGCAGGGCGAGCTCGCGGGAGTCGCGGTCCGGCCCGGGCGGCAGCCCTTCGAGGCTCTTGATCCCCTGCTGCAGGTGCTCGATCGCCTCGGCGTGCGCGAAGCGCGCGCTCGCCCGGCGGCCGGCTTCGAGCCAGAAGTCGGCCGCTCTGTCGAGCTCCTCGCCCGCCGTGTAGTGACGGGCGATCACCTCCGGTTGCGCCGCTTCCGGATCGGAGAGACGGTCCTCCAGCTCGCGGGCGATCTGCAGGTGGAGCCGCTGGCGGTCGCGCTTGAGCAGCGAGGCGTAGGCGGCGTCCTGGATCAAGGCATGCTTGAAGAGGTAGCGCTCGCGCCGGGCCATCCCCTGGCGTCCGCGCCGGTGGACGAGCTCGGCCTCGACAAGCTCGCCCAGGCCCTGGCGAAGCGCGGCCGGATCGAGAGGCGACACCGCGGCCAGCAGGTCGAAGGAGAAGGTCCGGCCGATCACCGAGGCGACCTGCGCGATCTCCTTGGCCGTCCCCAGGCGGTCCAGCCGCGCCATCAATGAGCCGCCGAGGGTCGAGGGGATGTCCTGCCCCGGGCCGGAGCCACCGGATTCGAGGACCACCTTGGTCAGCTCTTCGACGAACAGGGGGACGCCGTCGGTCCTGGCGATGATCTGCCGCCGCACGTCTTCGGACAGCCGGCTGGCTCCGGGGACGCGGTCGACGAGGTCGCCGGTCTCGCGGTCGGTCAGCCGGCTGAGGCCGAGCTGGGTGATGTGGGCGCGGTGTCCCCAGGGGGCCTGGAACTCGGGCCTCAAAGTCCCTACGAGCATCAAGGGTACGGAGGCGATCTCGCCGAGCAGGAGGCCCAGGAGCTCCAGCGTCGAGGGGTCGACCCAGTGCAGGTCCTCGATCACCAGGACCAGCGGCTGCCGGTCGGCCATCTCGGAGAACAGGGTGACCAGGGTCTCCAGAGTCTTCCGCCTCTGGACGTCCGGCCCCAGGGTGAGCGCGGGGTACCGCTCCTCGGTCGGCAGGGCGAGCAGGGCGGCGAGCAGGGGCACGCTTTCCTGCAGAGGGAGATGGTGGAGGCGCAGCACCTCTTCGAGCCGGTCCAGCGTGCGGTCCACCGGGAAGAGCATGCGCTCCAACAGCTCGATGACCGGGAAGAGCGGCGAGCTCCGGTTGTAGACCGAGCCGAAGCCCGAGAGCCAGAGGGCTTCTTCGCCTTCGGCCCGCTCCTGCAGGGCGCGCACGAGGCGCGTCTTGCCGATGCCCGGCTCGCCGCCGTTCAGGACCGCCTGTCCCGTACCGGAGCGGGCCATGTGGAAACGGTCGACCAGCAGCTCGAGCTCGCGCTCGCGGCCGACCAGCGGGGTGACCTCCTGGTTGTCTCTCTGCCGGGGGTCCGCCGCTTCGAGGACCTTGTAGATGGAGACCGGCTCGTCGAAGCCCGGCAGGCGCTCCGGGGCCAGCGTCTCGACGGAGAAGCTGGCGGCGATCAGCTTCCGGCTGGCGGCGCTGACCACGACCTGGCCGGCGGGGGCCGTACTTTGGAGGCCCATGGCGAGGTCGAGGGTGGAGCCGAGCTGGATCGGCTCGTCCTGGCTCGGCCGGACGATGGCGGGGCCGGTGTGCACGGCGATGCGGGCGGCGGGCCGGCGGCGGCGGCCGGGTCCGAAGCGCAATCCGATCCCGCCGACGCCGGCCGAGATCTCGCGCGCCGCCTGGACCCCTTGCCGGGCCTCGTCGCCGTGAGCCTGGGGATAACCGAGGCAGAACCAGGTGAGGTGCCCCAGCGAGGTCCCGGGCAGTCCCCCGAACCTCTCGCAGACCTCGCGGACCAGCGCCTGGAAGGCGGCGAAGGTCTCGGAGAGGTCGTCCAGGTCGAGAGGGGAGACCTCGCCCGAGGCCTCGTCCATCCCGACCAGGCCGCAGCAGACCACGGTCACCAGCCGGCGCTCCCCGAGCTGCCGCTGCCGGTCGGCGCCGGTCACGGTACGGGTGGGCCGCTCGTAGGCGAGCCGGGGCTCGGCCCAGGTGGCCCCGCCAGTGGCATCGGCAGCATCGGGCTCGGCGGCCGGCAGGTTCTTCTCCAGCGACGGAGAGAGCCCTGACTGGCGGCAGGCGAGCTCGGCGATCTCCAGCAGCGCTACCACCTCCTGGGCGCTCTGCGGCCGGTCTCCCGGGGTCTTGGCGAGCAGCCGGTCGATCAGGTCGGAGAGCTGGCGCGGCAGGTCGGGCCGGATCTCGTGGGCCGGTTTCTGCGGCGAGTTGCAGATCCGCGCCAGGGTCTCGGGGATGGTGGCGCCGCGGAAGGGGGAGACGCCGGCGAACATCTCGTAGAGGAGCGACCCCAGGGAGAAGAGGTCGGAGCGCGAATCCACCGGCATCCCCAGGGCCTGCTCGGGGGACATGGCGTGGAAGGTGCCGAGGATGAACCCGGTCCGCGACAGGTCGGGATCGCTCTGCCCGCCGACGAGCTTGGCCAGCCCGAAGTCGAGGATCTTGGCGTGGCCGGACAGGGTGACCATGACGTTGTTGGCCTTGAGGTCGCGATGGATGATCCCCCGGGTATGGGCTGCGGCGAGCCCTTCGGCGATCTCCCGGCCGAGCCGGAGCTTCTGGAGCAGGTCGAGGCTGCCGTCGCCGAGCGCGTGGTCGAGGGTCCGCCCCTCGACCAGCTCCATGGCGATCCAGTCGCCGGTCTCGGTCTCGACGATGTCGTAGATGTGGACGATGGCGGGGTGGTTGAGCCGGGCCGCGGCCTGTGCCTCCCGCCGGAACCGTTTGCGGGTCGCGGGGTCGGACTTCTCGGCCAGCAGGTGCTTGATGGCGAGCGGCCGTTGCAGCGCCTCGTCGAAGGCGCGATAGACGACCCCCATGCCGCCCGCGCCGAGCCGCTTCTCGATGCGATAACTGCCGATCCTCGTGGGAGGAGGCCCTTCACCCAGCTGGAGGGGATCCACGGCGCGATCTTAGCGCAGCGGTTCCTCTCGCTGCATCCCATGTTTGCGCAGGATTGAAAGCAAGGACAGCTCATCCCGCGGGCGCGAAGCGAGGGACCGGCCCCGCGAAGGGAGGGACGACCTCCGCGGAAGGCGTACCGGAGCCCATCCCTCCCAGGGAAGTGCCTTCCCTGGCTTCGGAACGGGGTTGGCTTCAAGGAGATCGAGCGGTTCTCCGAAACCCAAGGCTCATGACGGATTCGAGGTGAGCGGCGTTTTGTTCAGAGGCCCTGCATCATGCTTGTCCCGGCGGTTGTCTGATGGACACCATTCCATTTAGAGGTGAATCATTGAAGGGCTCTGTCCATTCGCCGCCGCATCGCCGTTCCCGGGGGTGCTCGCGGTCCATATCGTCCTCCGGGACAAGGAGGTTTGGCATGAGGAACAGAAGGATCCTGGCAGCACTCTTGTGCTCGTTCCTGTTCGGTCTCTCCCCACTGGCCGCCACTCCCACGATCGAGCGCGGCATCGACGTCTTCACCACTCCGGCCGACGGCAAGACCGCCTACGACTTTGCCCGCACTCCCATTCCTGCCGGCTTCTTCTGCAAGGGCTCCAAGCCCTTTACCGGCCGGATCGCGTTCAAAGGGCTGCCCCTCACGACCGAGATTCCCGGGCAGTTGGGCTCAGTGGACACGGTGGTCGAGCGGCTCGACGACGCCGTCTTCGACGCCAAGGGCACCGCCGTGACGCGTCTCCAGTTCCGGGCGCTGTCGCTGGTGAGCATCGCTCCGGTCAAGACCAACTGCGGGGCCTTCCACGCCTATGTCTCGCTTGCCGAGAAGCAGCGCGTGACGACGATGCGCATCCACCGCACCGAGGAAGGCGGTGGCAACTTTGTCGCGCCTCTCGCGACCGACGTGCGCCTGACCTTCATCCCTGTGAAGCCCGCCAGAGGCAAGATCGCGCGAAAGCTCGAGCTCACAGGAAGCTTCACTTTCCCTGCGACCCCTCTTCCATGGAGTCTCACCGATAGCAGCATGGCGAAAGGACTGGAGGCGCTGGTCGTAGACACCAATGGAGACCTGACGCCTGACAGCAGACTTCCCGGCAGGTCGAACTTCGTGCCGGGCTTGTCGCCGGAGAGTGTGGCTTCGAACAAGTGCTGCGGGTACGTATGCCACGACAATGAAGGCCACACCCACTGTTACTGGACGGTTTTCTATGGCTCTGGCTGCTCGGGGGTGGAGTGCATACAGCCCTAGGAGTCAGAGAAGAGGAGCGAGACGGCCCGCCGGCACCGGTAGGCCGTTTTCGTTCTGGGCCGGACGCTCCGGCCCCGCTCGTACGGCGGGTTTGTCAGGACGGCTGTGCGGGCTCTTCGTCGAATCACCCCCTCTCTCACTGCGGACCGCTGTTGCGGGGCGTCGACGGGATGTTCCCGTCTGTTTTGGAGCCGCGAATCACCCGGCGCGGGATGCTTCGGGAGTTGCGAAGGACTTCGAGGTAGAATCAGCCTATGCGAGTAACTACCGGAAGAGTCGTCAACGGCAAGATCGAGGTTGCTGACGAGGAGTTGGCCGAGGGCATGACGGTGACCATCTTGGCGCCTGAGGACCGTGGGACCTTTGCTCTTGGCCCTGAAGCGGAAGCCGCACTCCTGGCCTCCATAGAGGAGGCAGACCGAGGCGACGTGATCTCCGCCGAAGAACTCTTGCGGGAGTTGCGGCGAGGTTGAGTCCACGTCTGCCGCTGCAAGTCACCCGCCGGGCCGCCCGAGAAATCCAGTCAGCATCGGAATGGTGGGACGAGAACCGTCCCGCCGCACCCGATGCATTTCGTGATGCCATCGAGAAGGCATTCGAACTGATTCGCACTCAGCCAGACATAGGAGCGATCGCGACGAACGTGAAGCTCTCGGGCGTGCGTCGCCTTCACTTGAGTCGCGTGCGGTACTATCTCTACTATCGAGTGAAGACTAGACCCAAGAGTGTTGAGGTGGTCGCACTCTGGCACACCAGCAGATATCCAGATCTCGATCTGTAGCGCAATGCGACCGTGCCAAGAGCTTCTGACAAAACCGGCCCAACGGGCCGGTTTCTGTACAGAGGTTTAGATAGTTGGTCCACTACAAAGCGAGTAAAGGCGCTAGATCCTCAGTCGCTATCCCTACAGCCTGATCTATAGGATTACGAACCCACAAGAGGAGAAGGCGCCATTCATGGCGCCCTCCAAGGTAGCGCCCATTAGCGCAGGGACTCCCCTCCCTGTGCATCGCTCTTGCGCAGGAGTGAAATTTCACATCCGGCTCATCCGACACCGGAGGAGGAGCGTATTGAAGACAGATCCCCGAGCGCGGGTGGGCGTCGGGTGAAACAAGAAAGGGGAAACCTATGAAAACGAATGGAAAGAGAATGATCGGTGTCCTGTTGGCCCTTGCCGTAGCGGCGGTGCCGGTGGGGGTGATGGCCAAGGACAATCCCAGGGTGGGCGGCGCGGCGATGTACGCGAACAAGGACATCGTCGACAACGCCGTGACCTCGGCCGATCACACCACGCTGGTGGCGGCGGTGAAGGCGGCCGGCCTGGTGGATACCCTCAAGGGCGCGGGTCCCTTCACCGTCTTCGCGCCGACCAATACGGCGTTCGGCAAGCTGCCGGCCGGAACGGTGGACACGCTGCTCAAGCCGGAGAACAAGCAGACGCTGACCCAGGTGCTGACCTACCACGTGGTCGCCGGCAAGGTCGACGCTGCCACGCTCGCCAGGAAGATCAAGGAGGGCAAGGGTACGGCCACGCTCAAGACCGTCTCGGGCGGCACCCTGACAGCCATGATGTCCGGCCAGGACATCGTCCTCAAGGACGCGAAGGGCGGTACCTCCAAGGTGACGATCGCGGACGTGAACCAGTCGAACGGCGTGATCCACGTCGTGGACGGCGTCCTGCTGCCCGGCTAGACCGGCGTCTCCTCCCGCGGGAGATCCGTGAGGGTCTCCCGCTTTCGCTACTCCCCCTCCACCATCCCCTCGAACCGCGCCTTGATGGACGCCTTCATATAGGCGTCGCGGGCGGTGATCCGCTTCTCCTCGACCAGGGCCATCAGGGCGTCGTCCATCAGTTGCATGCCCTGGCTCCGGCCGCCCTGGATGATCGTCTGGATCATCGGCGTGTTGCCCTCGCGGATGATGTTGGGCAGGCCGGCGGTCTTCAACAGGATCTCGTTGACCGCGCAGCGCCCCTGGCCGTCGGCGGTGCGCAGCAGGAGCTGCGACACGACCCCGGCCATGGACTCGGCGAGGGTGGTGCGGATCTGCGCCTGCTCTTCGGCCGGGAAGGCGTCGATCAGCCGATCGATGGTGTTGGCGGCGCCGTTGGTGTGCAGGGTGCCGAAGACCAGGGTCCCCATCTCGGCCGCGGTGATGGCGAGCGAGATGGTCTCCAGGTCGCGCATCTCGCCGACCAGGATGATGTCCGGGTCCTGGCGCAGCGACGAGCGCAGGGCTTCGTCGAAGCCGTTGGCGTCTTAGCCGATCTCGACCTGGCTGATCGAGGCCATCTGGTCTGTGTAGAGGAACTCGATCGGGTCCTCGATGGTCAGGATG
>JBKKAU010000594.1:0-3810 GCA_046714475.1 Thermoanaerobaculia bacterium | reverse complement strand
TGGGCTAGGAAGAAGGACGTCCCCTGCGGGGACTATCCCGACGCGCCAAAGTTAGTGCCTATGGGCCAGGGGGGTGAGGGCTCTAGATCAGGTACGCCAGCGCGAAGCCGATCTGCGCCGCCATCATCATCATGTACATGTGCTTCCAGGAGGGGTGGTTCTCCGTCTCGGTGAGCGAGGCCGGGTCGCGCACCAGGAGGTAGACGGTGTAGATCCCCCAGAGCGTGAGCAGGATGCCGAGGCCGGTCAGCAGCCAGGGGTTGCCGGTGAGGATCGGGTGCGCGGGGTCGAGCGGGTCGCGCACGAAGGCGCCGACCGGCAGCAGCAGCCAGGGGAGGACGAAGAACGGGCTGATGATCCAGGCCGACTTCTCGACGCCGTAGAGGATCGGCAGCGTCTTGCAGCCGCCGGCCCGGTCCCCCTCGATGTCGGCGAAGTCCTTGGTCGAGGCGGCGCCAATCAGGAAGAAGGCGAAGATGGCGCCGATGAACCAGGGCTCGGTGTGCCAGATGTGCGCCACCATGGCCCAGCCGGCGACCTTGAGCAGGCAGCCGCGCGGGATGGCGATGGTGTAGTTGGCGAGCATCCCGCGCGACTTGGTCCGTCCGAGCTCCGGCGCCGAGTAGATAAAGGTGAAGAGCAGCCCGACCAGGTAGATGAAGAAGGTCTGGTGGTAGGAGAGCGGCGCGGTCAGCTTGGCCGCGAAGGTCTCGTACGGATAGACGACCACCAGCCAGGTCGGGATCAGCGCCAGGGCGTAGAAGACCCAGCTGAAGACCCAGACCTCGCGCACCGAGAGGGCGCCGGTCACCAGCGGCCGGTTCGGCTTGTTGACCCGGTCGATCTCCAGATCGTAGATCTGGTTGATGGCGTTCGAGGCCGCGTTCATGAAGCTGGCGCAGAGCGAGCCCAGCGCGACGGTCAGGATCACCGACAGGGTCAGCCGCGCCTGCGGGTCGGGGTTGTGCACCGAGCCGAAGGCGCAGATGGCGCCCGAGATGATCCCCAGGAGCGGCGGCAGCAGCGTGAACGGCCGCGCCAGCTGGGTGTAGAGCTGGAGCTTGGAGGGGCTGGGCTTCGGCAGGGCTGTTTCCATGATCAGACGACCAGCGAGGTGAAAGCGGCGGCGACCAGGGCGCCGACCAGGGTGTTGAGGAAGTTGAGCGCTTCGTTGTCGAGCAGGTGGCGCTTTTCGAGCGCCGCGCCGACCACGCTCTCGAAGGTGGTGCCGACAAAGGCGGCGACCATCACGGCGAGGACGCCGGCCCAGGGGAAGAGCCCGAGCGCCGCGCCCAGGGCACCGATCACCGCCGAGGCGAGCACGCCGGCGAGCGTCCCTTCGAGCGACACCGCGCCCTCGGTGCCGCGCGGCACCGGCTTGAACGTGGTGACGAGGTAGGTGCGGCGGCCGAGGAGCTGGCCGATCTCGCTCGACGCGGTGTCCGAGGCGGCGGTCGCGAAAGCGCCGGCGAAGGCCAGGGCGAAGAGCACCGGGTGCGGGGTGAGCGCCGCGAACAGCGCGCAGGCGACCGCGACCCCGGCGTTGGCCAGGGCGTGCCGGGCGCCGCGCCGGCCCCCCTTCTCCTGGGCGAGCTTGGCCGCCGCCTTCTTGCGGTAGCCGAGCTTGGTGCAGGCGCTGCCGATGACGAAAAAGGCGAGGAGCAGCAGGAACCCCTGCCAGCCGAGAAAGGCCCAGATCGCGAAACCCACCAGGAAGCCGGCGACGACGCCGGAGCGGTCGACGGTGCGCGCCGCGTAGGCCGCGCCGGCGAGAGCCCCGTTGACCAGCGCCGCCCAGAGCAGCCGCTGCGGCAGGTCGGGATCGGCGAGGAACTCGTCCCAGCGCCCGGCGGTCAGCACCAGCCCCAGGAGGAAAAGACCCGAGACCAGCGGCACGCCGATGTTGTCGTCGAGCCCCTGGGGGAGCGACTCGAGCCCGGCGGCGAGCAGGGCCGCGGCGAAGCCGACGGCCATGGCGAAGGGGATCTCGTATTGCCCGGGGGCGGTCCACAGCAGCAACGCGCCGGCCGCCATGCCACCGAAGAAGACGTAGGCGGCGCTCCCGATCCAGCTCTTCCGCGGGTTCCAGGGGAGCTTGCTGCGTCCGAGCTGCATGCCGGCCACCGAGGCCATGCCGTCGCCGAAGGCGAGGATCGCCCAGGCCGCCGCCGCGACCTCCAGCCGGCGGTAGAAGGCGAGGATCAGCAGCAGCACCGCCAATGGATAGAGGACGATGCCGAGCGAGGAGCCCTTCGCCACCTCTTCCTGCCGCCACATCCGGCGCCCGCCGATGCGCGGGAAGACGAAGAGGTTGAAGGCGAGCGCGGTCAGGGCGAGGACGGCCCCCCAGAAGGGGCCGAGCCAGCGCAGCGACAGGGCGAAGAGCCCCATGGACATGTGGGTGACCTTGCGCAGCAGCTCGCCGCCGGAGATGTTGGAGCGGGGGGAGCGGGGGGATCGGGGCACGACGGGTCGGCTCACGGTCTCCATTGGCCGCTCTCCTTCAACCAGGCGAGGGTCGTGGCGAGGCCGTCCTCCAGCCGTCGCCAGGTGTAGCCGAGCTCGGTCTCGGCGCGCTTCGAGCTGTAGGCCCAGTCGTGCCGGTAGATCTCGACGAGGTCGGGGGTGAGCTGCGGCGTCGTCCCGCGGAGCTGGGCCCAGGCCTTCTGGACCGCTCCGGCGGCCTTGGCGACGCCGTCGGGCACCCGGTGCTTCGGCACCGGGACGCCGGTCAGCCGCTCGACCCAGCCGTAGAACTCGCCGAGGGTGACGTTGTCGCCGCCCAGGACGTAGCGCGCTCCCGGGGCGCCCTGCTCCAGGGCGAGCGCCACGCCGCGCGCGACATCGTCGACGTGGACATAGTTCCAGCGCCGGGCGGGGGAGCCGATCAGCACCGGCAGCCGGCGGTGGACGAGGTCGAGGATGTGGCGCACCACGATGTTGCCTTCGGTCATCTCGCCCGGGCCGTAGATCACGCCGGGGTAGACCACGTCGAGAGGCGCGCCCGCGGCGATGGCCCGGCGCGCCAGGCGGTCGGCGAGGGTCTTGGTGCGCTCGTAGTCGTTGATCCAGACCCGGTCTCCCCCGCGCCCGCGGTCACCGGCGCTCTCGTCGAGCATGCCTCCAGGCCCCTTCTCCGTGGGGCCCAGGGCCATGAAGCTGGAGACGTAGAGCATGCGCTCGACGGATCCGGCGGCCGCGGACTCGGCGGCGGCGAGGACGTTTTCCAATCCGCCCACGTTGATGCGGTCGAACTGCTCCCTGGGCGCCAGGATCTTGACCAGGGCCGCCGCGTGGATCACGGCGTCACAGCCGGCGATGGCCTTCACCAGGCTCACCCGGTCGGTGACGTCCCCCTCGGCGAGCTCAATGCCTTCCGGGAAGCGGGCGCGGGACGATCCGCGCCGGACCAGGAGCCGCAGCGAATGGCGGGGCGCAAGCTCGGAGACGATGCGGCGCCCGAGGAACCCGGTGCCGCCGGTGATCAGGATCTTCATGGGTTTAGATTTGGAATCCAAAATCCTTCCAAAGGTCTGTCAAGGCGTCATCCAAGGTGCGCTCGGGCGTCCAGCCCAGGGCGCGCAGGCGGCTGGCGTCTCCGGAGAGGTAGGGGATGTCGAAGGGACGGGGAGGATAGACGCCTTCCTTGATCTCCGTGACACCAGCGGCATCAGAAGCCAGACCCGCGATCGCGATCAGGCGGTCGAGGGCGTCCCGCATCCGGGTCGCCTTGCCCGTGGCCAGGTTGTAGACGCCGCCCGGAGTGCCCTTCTCGGCCAGCAGGCGGTAGGCGGCGGCGCCGTCGTCCAC
>JBKKAU010000593.1:0-7592 GCA_046714475.1 Thermoanaerobaculia bacterium | reverse complement strand
GCCGACTACCTGGGCGCCGTCGAGGCGACCGGCGGCGAGCTCCCCGGCGGTTGGCGGGTGGCGGCGAGCGGCCCCTGGCCGCCCTACGCCTTCGGGCCGGGAGGCATCGCGTGAGCGGCATCCACCTGGAGGTCCACGAGATCGACGCCCTGCGCGCCGAGATCGAGCGCCACGCCGCCGCCGAGGCGCCGCGCTGGAACTCCAACCCCGAGGACGTGCAGCGCTCGGTCGCCCGCCTGGTCCTGACGCTGGTCGAGTTCCTGAGGAAGCTCCTCGAGCGCCAGGCCATCCGCCGCATGGAGGCCGACACCCTGACCCCTGAAGAGGTGGAGAACCTCGGCATCGCCCTGATGCGTCTGGAAGAGACCCTCCACGACATCGCCCGCCGTTTCGAGCTCGCGCCCGAGGACCTGAACCTCGACCTCGGGCCTCTGGGCAAATTGTTGTAGGAGCCCCTGGGTCCCGCGTTGACAATCGTCTCTCCCCTGCTATGATCCAGGGAATCAGTACCGTCCAGGTACTGTTTTCATAGGCGAACATCGAAGTGCGGGGGCGCGCATGATCCGGATCACCAAGCAGACCGACTACGGGATCGTCCTCCTGACTCATCTCGCGGCGCATGCGGGGCGGCACTTCAACGCCCCCGAGCTGGCCGGCGAGACGCACCTGCCGCTGCCGATGGTGAGCAAGATCCTGAAGGTGCTGGCGCGCGAGGGGATGCTCCTCTCGCACCGCGGCGTCAAAGGGGGCTACAGCCTGGGACGGCCGCCGCAGGAGATCTCGATGGCCGAGATCATCACGGTGCTGGAAGGGCCGATCTCCCTGACCGAATGTATCGACGACCACGGCGGCTGCTCGCACGAGCCGCTCTGCCGGGTGCGCAGCAACTGGCAGCGGATCAACACGGCGATCCGGGATGCCCTGACCGGCATCTCGCTGGCCGAGATGGTCCGCCCGCTGCCGCAAGGGCTGGTGACGCTGGGAAGCGGCCGGCTCCACGCGCCCCGGGCGGAACGGGCCGAGAGCACGCTGTAACGATATAGAGAACGAGGAACGACATGCAGACTGCGACTTCCACCATCGAACAGTTCGCGACGCAGGAGTACCAGTTCGGCTTCGTCACCGACGTCGAGCAGGAGCTCGTGCCGCCGGGGCTGAACGAGGACGTCATCCGGCTGATCTCGGCCAAGAAGGAAGAGCCCGAGTGGCTGCTGGAGTGGCGTCTCAAGGCCTACCGCCACTGGCTCACCATGGAGGAGCCGCGGTGGCCCAACGTCCACTACCCGCCGATCGACTACCAGGCGATCTCCTACTACGCCGCGCCCAAGCAGAAGGGCGACGGGCCGAAGAGCCTGGACGAGGTCGATCCGGAGATCCTGAAGACCTACGAGAAGCTCGGCATCCCGCTCCACGAGCGCGAGATCCTCGCCGGCGTGGCGGTCGACGCCGTCTTCGACAGCGTCTCGGTGGCGACCACCTTCAAGGGCAAGCTGGCCGAGATGGGCATCATCTTCAGCTCCTTCTCGGAGGCGGTGAAGAACCACCCCGAGCTGGTGAAGAAGTACCTCGGCTCGGTCGTGCCGTACACCGACAACTTCTTCGCCACGCTCAACACGGCGGTCTTCTCCGACGGCTCGTTCGTCTACATCCCCAAGGGGGTGCGCTGCCCGATGGAGCTGTCGACCTACTTCCGCATCAACGCCCGCAACTCGGGGCAGTTCGAGCGCACGCTGATCGTCGCCGAGGAGGGGTCGTACGTCTCCTACCTCGAAGGCTGCACGGCGCCGATGCGCGACGAGAACCAGCTGCACGCCGCGGTCGTCGAGCTGGTGGCGATGGAGGGCGCGACCATCAAGTACTCGACGGTCCAGAACTGGTACCCGGGCGACGAGAACGGCAAGGGCGGGATCTACAACTTCGTCACCAAGCGCGGCAAGTGCGACGGCCGCGGCGCCAAGATCTCCTGGACCCAGGTCGAGACCGGCTCCGCCATCACCTGGAAGTACCCCAGCGTCATCCTCAAGGGGGACGACTCGATCGGCGAGTTCTACTCGGTCGCCCTGACCAAGGGGCGGCAGCAGGCCGACACCGGGACCAAGATGATCCACATCGGCAAGAACACCCGTTCGACCATCGTGTCGAAGGGCATTTCGGCCGGCCACGGCCAGAACACCTACCGCGGCTCGGTGCGGATCCTCAAAGGGGCGGACGGCGCGCGCAACTTCTCGCAGTGCGACTCGATGCTGATCGGCGACCAGTGCGGCGCGCACACGTTCCCGTACATCGACGTCCAGAACCCGACGGCGCGCATGGAGCACGAGGCGTCGACCTCGAAGATCGGCGAGGACCAGATCTTCTACTGCAACCAGCGCGGGATCGCCACCGAGGACGCGGTGTCGATGATCGTCAACGGCTTCTGCAAGGAGGTCTTCCGCGAGCTGCCGATGGAGTTCGCGGTGGAGGCCCAGAAGCTGCTGGCGGTGAACCTCGAGGGGAGCGTCGGCTGATATGAGCGGAGAGAGCACGATGATCGAGATCAAGGACCTCTACGCGTCGGTCGGCGGCACCGAGATCCTGCGCGGCATCGACCTGACGATCGCGCCCGGCGAGGTGCATGCCATCATGGGACCCAACGGCTCGGACAAGAGCACGCTGGCCCGCGTCCTCGCCGGCCACGAGAGCTACGAGGTGACCGGCGGCCAGGTGCTGCTCGACGGCCAGGACCTGCTGGACATGGACCCCGAGGAGCGGGCGCGCGAGGGGGTCTTCATGGCCTTCCAGTACCCGGTCGAGATCCCCGGAGTGAGCAACACCTACTTCCTCAAGGCGGCGCTGAACGCCGTGCGCAAGCACCGCGGCCTGCCCGAGATGGACGCCCTCGAGTTCCTCACCCTGGTGCGCCAGAAGATGAAGATGGTGCAGATGGAGGAGACTCTCCTCCACCGGCCGGTCAACGAGGGCTTCTCGGGCGGCGAGAAGAAGCGCAACGAGATCTTCCACATGGCGGTCCTCGAGCCGCGCTTCGCGGTGCTCGACGAGACCGACTCGGGGCTCGACATCGACGCCCTGCGCATCGTCGCCGAGGGCGTCAACGCGCTGCGCAACAAGGAGCGCTCGTTCCTGCTGATCACCCACTACCAGCGGCTGCTCAACTACATCGTGCCCGACTTCGTGCACGTGCTGGTCGACGGCCGGATCGTGCGCTCGGGCGGCCGGGAGCTGGCGCTGGAGCTGGAGCAGAAGGGCTACACCTCGTTCGATGGCATGACGCCCGAGCGCGTCGCCGCCGCGGTGGGCGCCTGAGGGGGGCGGGTGGCATGGTGATCTCCGAGATCGAGACCCGCGCCGCCGAGGCGACCGCCGCCTGGCTGGCCGACTTCGAGCGCTTCGAGCGCGAGATTCCGGCCGGCGAGCCGGCGAGCGTCAAGGCGCTGCGCCGCGCCGCCATCGAGCGCTTCGCGGCGCTCGGCTTCCCCACCCTCCAGCAGGAGGAGTGGCGGCTGACCAACGTGGCGCCGATCGCGCGCGGCACGTTCCACCGGGTCCCTTCGGGGAACGACGCGGCGGTCGACCCGGCGGCGCTCGCGCCGCTGACCTTCGACGCCGCGGCCCGCCTCGTCTTCGTCGACGGCCGCTTCTCTCCGCGGCTCTCCGCGGTCGACGGCCTGCCCGACGGCGTGATCGCCGGCAGCCTCGCCGAGGCGCTGCAGCGCGTCCCCGACAAGGTCGAGCCCTGGCTCGCCCGCTACGCCGGCTTCGAGGACCACCCGTTCGTGGCGCTCAACACGGCGTTCTTCGCCGACGGCGCCTTCCTCTGGCTGCCGCGCGGCGCGGTGGTGACGCGGCCGATCCACCTGCTCTTCCTGTCGAGCTCGGGCGCGGCTGGCCCGGGGGGGGCGACCGTCTCCTACCCGCGCAACCTCCTGGTGGCCGGCGAGCACAGCCAGGCGACCGTGGTCGAGACCTACACCGGCACCGGCGAGTACCTGACCTGCCCGGTCACCGAGCTGATCGCCGGCCCGGCCTCGGTGATCGACCATTACAAAGTACAGCGCGAGAGCCGCGAGGCCTTCCACCTGGCGACCTTCCAGGTGCAGGGCGAGCGGGACGCGGCGCCCTCTTCGCACTCGATCTCGCTCGGCGGCCTGCTGGTGAGGAACGACGTCAACGCCGTGCTCGACGGCGAGGGGATCGACTGCATCCTGAACGGCCTCTACCTCGCCGAAGGGCGGCAGCTCGTCGACAACCACATGCGGGTCGTCCACGCCAAGGCGCACTGCGCCAGCCACGAGCTGTACAAGGGCATCCTCGACGGCAAGGCGCGGGCGGTCTTCAACGGCCTGATCCACGTCCTCCCCGGGGCGCAGAAGACCGACGCCAAGCAGTCGAACCGCAACCTGCTGCTGTCGCGCGACGCCATCGCCAACTCCAACCCGCAGCTGGAGATCTTCGCCGACGACGTCAAGTGCACCCACGGCTCGACCGTCGGCCAGCTCGACGACGACGCGGTCTTCTACCTGCGCTCGCGCGGCATCGGCGAGGAGGCGGCGCGCAGCCTGCTGACCTACGCCTTCGCCAGCGACATCGTCGAGCGCATCAAGGTCGAGCCGCTGCGCCGCGACCTGGAGGAGTTCCTGTTCGCCCGGCTGCCCCAGGGCGAGGTGGTCCGGCAGGCCGTCTGACGGGAAGTGGCACTTTGCAGGATTTGCGTGACATTTATCAGGAGGTGCTCCTCGACCACACGCGGCGGCCGCGCAACTTCGGCCGTCTCGCGGCGGCGAACCGGTCGGCCGAGGGGCACAACCCGCTGTGCGGCGACCGCGTGAGCCTGTCGCTCGAGGTCTCGGATGACCAGGTGCGCGACATCGCCTTCGAGGGGTCCGGCTGCGCCATCTCGACCGCTTCGGCGTCGCTGATGACCGAGGCGCTCAAGGGCAAGAGCCTGGCTGAGGCGCAGGAGCTGTTCCGGCGGTTCCACGACCTGGTGACGACCGGTGCGGGCGCGGGGTCGCCGGAGCTCGGCAAGCTCGCGGTCTTCGAGGGGGTGCGGGAGTTCCCCCTGCGCGTCAAGTGCGCCACCCTGGCCTGGCACGCCCTGCAGGCGGCGTTGGATGATCGGCGGGACGAAGGGCGGGGCGAGCCCGTCTCCACGGAATAGAAAGGGAGCCTCATGGCAGAGCAGGAGATGCTGACCCCGTCCGCTCCGGCGGACCCCTCGACCGACCTCGAGATGGCGATCGTCGAGCAGCTCAAGACGGTGTTCGACCCGGAGATCCCGGTCAACATCTACGAGCTGGGGCTGATCTACGACCTCGACGTCCAGCCGGACGGCAGGGTGCAGATCAAGATGACGTTGACCTCCCCGGCCTGTCCGGTGGCCGGCTCGCTGCCGGGGGAGGTCGAGCAGAAGGTGCGCGAAGTGGCGGGCGTCGCGGACGTCGACCTGGAGCTGGTCTGGGATCCCTCCTGGAACCCGTCCATGATGTCGGAGGCGGCACGCCTGCAGCTCGGCATGTTCTAGCGCGACGTCCAGGTTCTCGAATCCAGTGATAAAGTTGCGGAGGTGAGCGCCTCCCCTCCGCAAACCCTCCCCGCGTCGTCTCCGCCGGCTTCCGAGCCGATGGAAGAGCTGCTCGAGCGGCTCCGTCCGCGCTTCAAGCGCATCCTCGCCCACTATTCCATCCCGGTCGATGACGCCGAGGACATCCTCCAGGACGTCCTGATCTCCGCCGTCCGCCAGTGGGACGCGGTGCACAACCGCGACGCCTGGGTGATCACCGCGCTCCGCAACCGCTGCGCCCTGCACTGGAAGCGGTGCTGGGCGCGGCGCATGAAGGGCATGGATCCGGAGGACCTGGAGGCCCTTTGCGAGCCGCTGAGGCCTCCCCAGCAATGGCAGGAGATGTGGTGGGACGTCGAGACCGTCGCGGCGGCCCTGGGCCCCCGGCACTGGGCGTTGCTCTGCCTGCGCTACGGCCACGGCCTCTCCATCGACGAGCTGGCCGAGCGGCTCGGCTACTGCCCGACGAGCATCCGCAAACTGGTCAGCCGGGCGGTGACAAGGCTGCGGCGGTGGCTGACCGCGCACCCCCGGCCGGGCGCGATAAATCGCGCCCCTACACAGAGGGATTTTCCCCCCGACGGGTTGTAGGGGCGCCATTCATGGCGCCCTTTTGGCGGGATGCTCCTGGTCCCGCCTCCCTACCGCTCCCGGCTCCTGAAGCTGGACCGAAACCTGCATATCTCTCCGGCAGGGCTGACCGCGGCCCGAGTCCGGCGTAGCGGTGTACTAAGCCGAGGACAGAAAACGTATGCGATCACATTCGAATCCAAATGGGCTGGTTGCAAGGGCTGTGGAAGAGGTCCCCCACACCGAGACCGGGCGGGAGGAGAAGCGGTCGGCCGGGGAGATGCCCCGGCTGGTGAAGTCGGGGGACGAGGCGCTGCCGCAGGCACAGAGCATGGACGCCATGGGGCGTCTGGCGGGCGGCATCGCGCATGTTTTCAACAATCTGCTGACCGCCATCTCGTGCGAGGTGGAGCTGGCGCTGGTCGAGATGGTGCCGGACGATCCGGCGCGCAAGCACCTGCGCGAGATCGAGCGCGCCGGCGAGAGGGGCGCCGCCTTGGCCCGGCAGCTCCTGGCCTTCAGCGGCCGGCAGGTGCTCCACCCCAAGGTCCTGCAGCTCAACAACGTGCTGGCGGACCTCGACGAAGAGCTGCGGCGGGTGGTGGGCGACGGCATCGAGCTGCGCCTGCACCTCGATCCGAACCTCGACCGGGTCCACATCGATCCGGCGCAGCTCCGGCAGGCGCTCCTGAACATCACCTCCAACGCCCGCGACGTGATGCCCGACGGGGGCAAGCTGGTCCTCGAGACGCGCAACCTCGAGGTGCGTCCGGGGAGCCTCACCCATCCGCTCCGTTCGTCGCCGGGCCAGTACGTGCTGCTCGAGGTGAGCGACACCGGGCCGGGGATGAGCGACGAGGTGCGGCGCCGGGTCTTCGAGCCGTTCTTCACCACCAAGCAGGGGATGGAAGTCTCGGGGCTGGGGCTGTCCACCGCCTACGGCATCATCACGCAGAGCGGCGGTCACATGGTGGCCGACAGCGAGCCGGGCAAAGGCTCCCGCTTCCTGATCTTCCTGCCCAGCGCCGAAGAGGAGCGCAAGCCCGGCGAGCCGGCCGGATCGGGCAAGGTCTGGGAGACCATCCTGCTGGTCGAGGACGAGGAGAACGTGCGCAAGCCGTTGCGCCAGATCCTGGAGGCGCGCGGCTACCAGATCCTCGAGGCGGCCGACGGCTCCCAGGCCATGGACATCAGCCAGCGGCACCACGGGCCGATCCACCTCATGGTGACCGACATCCTGATGTCGGGCATGGACGGCGTCGAGCTGGCCGAGCGCCTGTCGTACAAGCGGCCGGAGATGAAGGTGCTCTTCGCCACCGGCTACCCCGCCGGCCTCGCCGAGCGCCCGAGCCTCACCAGCGAAGAGGCGCCGCTGATCAAGAAGCCGTTCACCGGCCGCGACCTTACCGCCAAGATCCGCGAAGTGCTGGAGGGCGGCGACTGAGCCTCCGCTCCCGTGTCC
>JBKKAU010000592.1:0-7595 GCA_046714475.1 Thermoanaerobaculia bacterium | reverse complement strand
GTGCAGCTCCAGGGACCGCCGGTATTCGCCGATCGCGCCGTCGAGGTCACTGCGGGCGAAGCGGAGCTCGCCGAGGCGCTGCCGGACCAGGGCTTCGAAGGCGAGATCCCCGGCAGACAGGGGCTCGGCCCGGGTGAACGCCTGGAGGGCCGCTTCGTCGTCCTGCAGGCAATCGCGCTGGAGCAGGCCGAGGCCGAGGAGGGACTCGGCCCGGCGCCGCGGCAGGCCGAGCTCCGCGAACCGGCGCTCCGCGCTCTCGTAGAGGGGGGCGCCGGCGCGGCATCTCTCCAACTCGCCGGTCCGGCGCGACGCGTGGCCGCGGGCCAGCTCCGCCTCCGCCAGCGCGCGCCGGCGGTCCGCCGCGGTGGCCCTCCGGTGGGCTGCCAGCCGTAGACCGCAAGGTCCCCGGTGGCCGGCGGGGAGCGTCAGCGCGACCCGGAGCTCGCCCGCGGCCTCCGCCACCCAGTGGACCTCTTCGGCCGGCCAGGGAGGAGCGCTCGCGGCGTTGAGGCTGTCGACATGGAGGAGCTGCCGGCCGCCAGGGCCGGACAGGGTCAACTCGACGCCTCGTCCCTCCTGGCCGGCTACGGCGTGGAGGTAATCGCCCGGCTGAACGGCGATCCGCAGGATCGGCTCCCCGTCGCAGACGGGGGTCCTCTCCTCGCCGCGGCAGCCGAGGCTCGCGAGCAGGAACAGGCCGAGGCCGCGGATCAACCTGCTGGCCGTTTCACTCTCCTCGGCCCGGCTCCGTCACGCGCAGGAGCTGCGTCTCGAAACCGCCGGAGCCGTCCGACAGCTCCAGACGATAACGGCCCGGCCGGAGTCCCTGGGGGAGGTAGAGGGTCAAGGCGAGGTCTTCATCCGGCCGCAGCTCGTAAGACGACAACTCTCTGCCGGTCGCGGCATCGCGGATCACCAGCCGGTAGGCCGGGAGCTCCTCGGTGGTATGGAGCACGAGCACCTGGGGCCCGGTCGGCATAGCCCGCTCTTGTCCCGGGAGGCGCTCGCCGGCGGAGAGATCGAAGATGGGCACGTTGGGCCGCGGCGCCCGCAACGCTTCCAGGGCGCTCCGCTGTTGCAGATTCCAGGCGGTCAGGCCCACCAGCGCCACGAAGAACAACGCGGCCAGGGTAGAGGGGAGGTGAAACCCCCGGGACGACCGCCGCGGGCCGGCGGAGATCTCGCGGACGTTTCGGGGCGGCAGGTCGAGCTGTGGGCGCAGCAGGCGCCAGAGCGCGGCCGTCTCCACCTCCTCGCCCGCGCCCGGCTCCTCCTCCGGCTGGGCAAACGCCGCCGCGGCCCCTGCCAGGTCGAAACAGTCGCGGCAGCGCGCCAGGTGCTCCTGGAGACGATCCTCCTCGCCGGCGGGAAGCTCGCCGCGATGGTAGGCGATCCATTGGTCTGGGGAGGGGTGGTCCATCGGTGCCGGGGACGTGTCGATCAGCTCCAGGAGGGTGTCGCGAAAGTCGGATGGGCTCTCCCTCACGTCTTCACCCCCCTCGGAATTCTATCGTCCCGAACGTGTGGCGCAGCTTGTCCCCCAGCCGTTGGCGCGCCTGGAAGAGGTGGGCCTTGACGGTCTCCGGAGAGATCCGGAGGACCACGGCGATCTCCTGCACGCTGCGCTCCTGGTAGACGTACGCCTCCATGCAAAGCCGCTGCTTGGGGGCCAGCTCCTGGATCGCCTCGCGCAAGGCCTCCAGCCGCTCCTGGCGCACGACGTCATCGAGCGGCGAGGCCGCGACGGAAGACGAGGAGAAGGGGACAGTCGACGAAGGCTCCGGAGCCGCGGACGAGTCCTCGAAGGGGATCTCCGGAACAGCATGCCGGCCTCCCGGCTGACGGTCGCGCCACTTCCGGTAGACATTGCAGGCGATCTGCAACACCCACCCTTCCAGCGAACCTTCCCCTCGGTAGCCCTCCAATCCTTGATAGATCCGCAAAAAGATCGCCTGGGTTAGGTCGAGCCGCTCCTCGGGAGAAAAAACCCGCGGCCCCAGGAAGCGCTCGATCCGCGGACGGAAGCGGCGGAAAAGCAGCTCGAAGCTCTTCTCGCGCTCGGCTCCGCGCTGGAAGTCGAGCACCGCGCGGACGACCTCCTCCGGCCCGATGCGCGGGCCATCGTCTACCGCGGGCCGAGTCGGGTCGCCCGACGTCATCGCCGCTTGCGCCAGGTGCCGGGAGGCATAGGGCTCCGATCCGAAGGATTGCCCCTCAGTATGGCACAAACGGGCTGGCGGTATGTTCAGGGAGAGCCCTGGGGGCTCCCCCTGTGGGTGAAGGGCTACTCTTCGCCGCGCGGCGTGATCTCGCAGTCGCCGCTGCCGGTCTCGACGCGGATCTGGGTCTTGCCGTCGCCGCGCTTTGCTCCCACCACCTTACGGCCCGACTTGCGCAGCACCGCGTCGGCATAGCCGACGATGAGCTCGCCGCTCCCCTGGTCCGACTCGATGTCGAACGAGGCGCCCGGGCCGGCCGTGATGCGCACGTTGCCGCTGCCAGTGTCGGCGGTGAGCCGGCGGGCCTTGGCGAGCGAGCTCCGGACCGTGACGTCGCCCGAGCCGGTGTCGGCTTCCAGCTCCTCCAGCTCCACCCCGATCACGCTGACGTTGCCCGAGCCGGTGTCGGCCAGCACGCGGCCCGCCGTCCCCTGGCGCACCACCACATCGCCGGAGCCGGTGTCGATCGACAGCCGGCCGGCCGAGACGTTCTCGACCGTCACGTTGCCCGACCCGGTGTCGACTCCGCCGTTGCCCACCATCCGCCGCACGACGACGTCGCCCGAGCCGGTGTCGATCGAGGTCTCGCCGCGCACCGAGCCCACCGTGACGTCCCCGGAGCCGGTGTCGACGCTCAGCTGCCCGGCATGGGAGGCGATCTGGACGTCGCCGCTGCCGGTCTTGACGGTGAGATTTCCCTGCAGCGCGCCGTTGCCGCGCACCGGGCCGATGACGTTCCGCATCGCAAACTCGCTGCCGGCGGGGAGCGCGATCTTCAGGTTGGCGTACAGGGTCGGCGCCGAGGAGCGCCGCTGCGAGTAGATCCGCACCTTCTCGCCCCGGTAGTAGGTCGAGGAGTAGCCGTTCTCCAGGAAGCTCAGGAACTCGGGGAGATCGGAGCCCTGGCTCTTGCGGGGATAGTGGAAGGCCTTGTAGTCCTCCACCGGGTAGGACAGCGCCCACTCCTCGCGCCCCTCGCGGTCGCGGCTGCGCACCCATTTCATCCCCTGGAGCAGCCGCTGGGTCTCGCGGTCGTCCCGCCCTTCGGCGTGGACGGTCGCCTCGACGACCACCTGCGAGCCGCTGCCCGGCACCAGCTCGATCCGGCCGGCCAGGTTGGCGAGGCGCACCCCGCCGTCCGACACGGTCGGCGCGAGCGCCTGGCGGAAGTTGTGGGTCTTCTCGGCGGCCCACGCGCCGCCCGCGGCAAGGACCAGCCCCAACACGGCCAGTCCGGAAACTCTGGAAATCTGTCTCATGGCGTCTCTCCTTGCCTTCATCCTGTCCACACTACGGGAGGTGCGCCGGGAAGGTTTCGCGCTCCCTCCGCAAGGGATAGACTCCGGCGCGTCAACCACGGGAGGTCTCTGATGCGCCGTCTTCTCTCTTGCCTTGGGCTCGCCGGCTGTCTCTCGATCCTCGCGCTGCCCGCCGCCTCGCAGGCGCGCCCGCCGCTCGCCCTCCAGGATGTCCTCGACCCCGAGGTCACGGGCCGGCAGGCCACGGACTTCGCCTGGTCCCCGGACGGCAGCCGCCTCGCCTATGTCTGGGAGGACGAGCTGTGGGTCCTGGACCCCGTCTCCGCCCGGCTGGAGTCCCTCCCCCGCCTGGAGGAGGAACTCGACTCCTTCGCCTGGTCCCCCCAGGGGGACGCCCTGCTGCTGGTCGCGGGCGGCGACCTCTATCTCCAGCCGGCCGCCGGCGGGCCGACGCGCCGGCTGACGCGGACCGAGGCCGAGGAGGAGGACCCCAAGCTCTCGCCCGACGGCGCCCGCGTCGCCTTCGTGCGCAACCTCGACCTCTATCTGCTCGACCTGGCGGCCGGCCGCGAGCGCGCCCTGACCTCCGACGGCCGGGAGGGCGTGACGATCAACGGCGCCACCGACTGGGTCTACTGGGAGGAGATCTGGGACCGCGAGTCGACCGGGCACTGGTGGAGCCCGGACGGACGGCGGATCGCCTACTACCGCTTCGACGAGACCCTGATCAACACCCATCCGCTGGTCGACGAGGCCGACCCCGCCCAGCCCCCCAGCGTCAAGCGGCAGAAGTACCCGCGCCCCGGGGAGGACAACCCCAAGGTGAAGGTCGGCGTGATGGACCTCGACAGCGGCGAGACCACCTGGATGGCGACCGGCGAGGAGGACTCCTACCTGGCGCGGGTCGCCTGGACGCCGGACGGGCGCGCGGTCGCGATCCAGCGCCTCAACCGCGACCAGACGCGGCTCGACCTGCTGCGTTGCGCCCCAGAAGGCGGCGCCTGCTCACCCCTGGTCAATGAGACCTGGAAGACCTGGGTCAACCTCGGCAACGACTTCCGCTTCCTCGACGACGGCCGCTTCCTCTGGGGCTCCGAGCGGGACGGCTGGCGGCGCCTCTATCTCCACGGCGCCGACGGCGGTCTCCTCCGCGCGGTCACCCCCGAGGGTTGGGCGGTCACCTCGCTCGACGCCGTCTCCGAACGGGACGTGGTCTTCACCGGTTTCCGCACCGCCGGCCTCGGCGCGGCCGAGCGCCACGTCCTCCGCGTCCGCCTGGCGCTCCCGGCAGATGCCAACGTCGAGGTCCTGACGACCGAGCCCGGCTGGCACGAGGCGACCGTCGCGCCGCGCACCGGGCTCTGGGTCCATCGCTGGAGCGACGCCGAGACTCCGCCGCGCGTCGTGGTGCGCCGGGCGGACGGACTTGAGGCCGCCTCTCTCCCCTCGGCTTCCCCCGCCTTCGACCCCAAGGCCCTGCCGCGCTGGGAGCTGACGACGATCCCCGGCCCGGAGGGCGCGAGCCTGCCGGCGCGCCTCCTCAAGCCCCCGGGCTTCGATCCGGCGCGGCGCTACCCGGTGATCGTCTATCACTACGGCGGCCCCGGATCGCAGGTGGTGGTGAACCGCTGGGACGTGCGGGGCGACCTCTGGCACAAGGCCATGGCGCAGCGCGGCTTCGCGGTCGCCATGGTGGACAACCAGTCCTCGCTCTTCTTCGGCAAGGTCGGGGAGGACCGCGACCACCGGCTCATGGGACCGGGCAACCTCGCGGCCCAGCTCGCGCTGGTGGACTATCTGAAGGGCCTGGGCTGGGCCGATACGGAGCGGCTCGGCCTGTGGGGCTGGTCGGGCGGAGGCTTCAACACCCTCTACTGCCTGCTCCACCGCCCGGGGGTCTGGAAGGCGGGGATGGCCGGCGCCCCGGTGACCGACTGGCGGCTCTACGACTCGATCTGGACCGAGCGCTATCTCGACAACCCGCAGGACAACCCCGAGGGGTACCGCGCCTCCTCCCCCTTCCACGACGCCGAAAAGCTGCGCGACCGGCTGCTGATCGTCCATGGCCTCGCTGACGACAACGTCCACCCGCAGAACACGGTGGCGATGAGCGACCGGCTGATCGAGGCGGGCCTCCCCTTCGAGCAGGCCTTCTACCCGGGCCAGAAGCACGCCATGGGCCGGACGTCCATGACCCACTTCTACGTCCGGATGGCGGAGTTTTTCGAGAGGACGCTGCGGGGGGAGGTGGTAGTGGAGGACGTGGAGGTCAGGGCGCCATGAATGGCGCCCCTACAGGCCCGGGTTCGTAGGGGCGCGATTCATCGCGCCCTGGCATCGTACCGCTTCATCACCACCGCCCCGTTGGTGCCGCCGAAGCCGAAGGAGTTGGTGATGGCGTACTCCAGGTTGGTGGGCCGGGCCGTGTGGGGGACGAAGTCGAGGTCGCAGTCTTCGCCTGGCTCGTCGAGGTTCAGCGTCGGCGGCAGGATCTGGTGGCGCATGGCGAGCGCCAGGATGCCCGACTCCAGACCGCCGGCCGCGCCCAGGAGATGCCCGGTCGCCGACTTGGTCGAGGAGACCGCGAGCTTGTAGGCGTGCTCGCCGAACACCTTCTTGATCGCCCGGACCTCGGAGAGGTCGCCCAGCGGCGTCGAGGTGCCGTGGGCGTTGATGTAGCCGATCTGCTCGGGCCGCAGCCCGGCGTCCTTGAGAGCGGCGAACATGACGCGCACGGCGCCGTCCCCCTCCGGGTGCGGCGCCGAGAGGTGGTAGGCGTCGGAGCTCATGCCGTAGCCGACCAGCTCGGCATAGATCGGCGCCCCCCGCCGCTCGGCTGATTCCAGCTCTTCGAGGATCACGATGCCGCATCCCTCGCTCATGACGAAGCCGTCGCGGCCGGCGTCCCAGGGACGCGAAGCCTTCTCCGGCTCGTCGTTGCGATGCGACAGGGCGCGCATGGCGCAGAACCCCGCCACCGCGAGCGGCGTGATCACCGCCTCGGCGCCGCCGGCGATCATGGCGTCGGCCTCGCCCATCTGGATCAGGCGGAAGGCGTCCCCCACGGCGTGGAGCCCGGTGGTGCAGGCGGTCGCGGGCGCCGTGCTCGGCCCCTTGGCGCCGTGATGGATCGAGACCTGACCGGCCGCCATGTTGACGATCAGGCCGGGGATGAAGAACGGCGACACCCGGTCCGGCCCCCGCGTCAGCAGCGTCTGGTGCATCGACTCGATCAGCGGCAGGCCGCCGATCCCCGAGCCGATGATCACCCCCACCCGGTCGCGGTTGCCGTCGTCGATGACCAGCCCCGAGTCGTCCAGGGCGAACTGGGCCGCCGCCAGGGCGTAGTGGATGAAGGTGTCGCTCTTCTTTCCGTCCTTCTTATAGATGTAGTCGGTCGGGTTGAAGCCCTTCACCTCGCCGGCGATCCGCGACGGGTACCCGGCCGTATCGAAACGGGTGATCGGGCCGATCCCGCTCCGGCCTTCGAGCAGGGCCTGCCAGTTCTCGGCGGTCCCCACCCCGAGAGGGGACACGAGGCCCACTCCGGTTACGGCGACGCGGCGACGCTCGGTGGAAGTCAAGATCTCTCTGTGGATTCGTTGAGTGGGCTGGTCGGTCGTCGTCTCGGGCAACCCCTAGTTGCGGTCCTCGGGGTTGCCGGCGTTCTGCTCGATGTAGTCCACGGCTTCCCGGACGTTGCTGATCTTCTCAGCCTCCTCGTCGGGGATCTCGATGCCGAACTCCTCCTCGAAAGCCATCACCAGCTCGACGATGTCGAGCGAATCGGCCCCGAGGTCGTCGGTGAAGCTGGCGTCCAAGGTGACCTCCTCTGCGTCCACCCCCAGCTGCTCGACGATGATGGCCTTGACCCGTTCCTGTACTGCCATGTTGACTCCCTCCTTCTCCTGGTCGATCGATGGCGCGCCTGGCGCGTCCGCGCACGAGGTGCGGTTCTAGCACAAAGGGCCCCTGGAGTCCACGGGCCCGCGATGGCTCAAAGAGTGCCCGGAAAGTCGAGCCCTCCGAATCCTCACCCCCCGCCCCCTCTCCCATCTCCCTACCACTCCCCGCCGGGAGAGGGGGAGACAAGCAAGACAAGACGCCGTTCTCCCCC
>JBKKAU010000591.1:0-14747 GCA_046714475.1 Thermoanaerobaculia bacterium | reverse complement strand
GCATGGCCGGCCAGCTCATGCAGCAGGGGATCCTGCCGACCCGAGAGCCCGAGGAGGCGGACCTCATCCTGCTCAACTCTTGCAGCGTACGGGAGAAGGCTGAGCAGAAGGTCTACTCCCGTATCGGCGAATACCGCCTTCTCAAGCGAGACCGGAGCGATCTGCTGATCGGCCTTTGCGGCTGCGTGGCCCAGCAGGAAGGGCAGAGGGCCCTGGACCGTGTCCCCGACCTCGATTTTGTCCTCGGTCCGGCCCGTGTCGGGGAACTCAACGAGGTTATCGCGCAACGCCAGGCCGGGCAACGCGTGGTCGCGACCGGGTTCCCGGAGAACCGCGTCTATGACATCGACGCCGTCTCTCGCCATGGCGAATACAAAGGGATGGTGACGATCATCGAAGGCTGCAATAAGAACTGCACCTTCTGCATTGTCCCTCAGACCCGAGGCCCAGAGCGGAGCCGGCCCTTCGCGGAGATCCTGAAAGAGGTTCGCCATCTCCTCGACTATGGCTTCATGGAGATCGAGCTCCTTGGGCAGACGGTCAACCACTGGCGTGAGCCGGGTGGCGACCTGGACTTCGCCGACCTCCTGGATGCAGTCGCCTCCCTGCCCGGCTTGCAGAGGCTCCGGTTCGTCACCTCCTATCCCCGCGACTTCACTCCTCGGATGGTGGAGCAGGTGGGACGTCATTCGAACATCTGTCCGTATCTCCATCTGCCGGTGCAATCGGGATCGGACCGGATTCTGCGCCGCATGGGCCGGGGGTATGCCCGCAACATGTACCTCGAACTCGTCGATCAGCTCCGACGGGCCAGGCCCGCCCTGGCTCTGTCCACTGACATCATCGTCGGATTCCCTGGAGAGACGGAGGATGACTTTCAGCAGACCTTCGATTTGATGGAAGAGGTCCGTTTCGCCTCGCTCTACGCGTTCAAGTACTCGCCGCGTCCGGGTACCGCGGCACCGCGACTCGACGGCGATGTAGACGCCGAGGTCGCTTCCGAGCGCCTGCAGCGGCTCTTCCAGGTGCAGGAGCGGATCCAGCGTGAAATCAACCAGGGGATGGTGGGGGAGGAGGTCGACATCCTAGTGACCGGCTGGGGGAAGCAACCCGGAACTCAGATGGGGCGCACCTCCTGCCATCGAATCGTCCACTTTCCGGTTGCTTCCCAGCCGCTCCAACCAGGGGGAATGACTCGGGTCAAGGTGGAATCAGCCCTGCCGCACAGTCTCCTCGGCCGTCTTGTCTCGTCGTCAGCAGCCTGAGCGACCGGCGGGTATAGCTTCTGCGCCCGCCCCCTTCCTGCCTTGACCTTCCCCTGGAGGGGGCCACACAATAGCTTTATGAGTGAGCCTACACAGGAACTCCGCGTAGAGATCAAGGGTCTGATGCTGGACCCTTCCTCAAACATCCCGATTGTCATCCTTCGGGATACTCAGAGCCAACTCTTTCTACCGATCTGGATCGGTGTCTTCGAGGCGAACGCGATCGCCTTGCGCCTAGAGGGGGTTACGCCTCCTCGTCCATTGACCCACGATCTGCTGCACTCCGCCGTTACACAACTCGGAGGAACGGTGGAGAAGGTCGTCATCTCCGACCTCAAGGAGAGCACCTTCTTCGCCGTCATCCATGTCCAGCAGCAGGGGACGACGGTGCTCCAGGTTGACGCTCGGCCGAGTGATGCCATCGCTCTGGCTTTGCGGGCCGATGCGCCGATCTATGTGCTGCGATCCGTTTTGGACAAGGCTCAAGCGGTCGACCTGGCGACGGAGGCGAGTGACGAAGAGAAGTTGAAGAAGTGGCTGGAAGAGATCAGCTCGGAAGAGCTGGGAAAGTGGACGATGTAACTCGGCCTCGGCTTGCCTAGCCTAACTTGTTCTTTCTTATTGACTTAGCGGTAATGTCGGCGCGCCGACACCGGTGTGCCACCCTTGACCAGGGTCTGGGCTTCTCTTAGACTGCCGCAGCTCATGATCATCGCCATAGCCAATCAAAAAGGTGGAGTCGGGAAGACTACGACCGCCATCAATCTGGCAGCCGCCTTGGCTAGTAAAGGCCGGAAGACGCTGCTGGTCGACCTCGACCCCCAGGCCAATAGCTCGATGTCATTCCTGGACATCCACGAGCTGAAGCTCTCCATTTACGACGCCCTAACCGAAGACTCGACCCACATTCCTGCCATTGTCCAACCCGCCGACAAGGTAGAGAACCTCTTCATCGCCCCATCGACGATCGCGCTGGCCAAGATCGAGGCGAAGCTGATTGGAGAACTCGACAGTCATTACCGCCTCAAGGACGAGTTGCAGCGTGTCCAGGAGTCCTACGACTACGTCATCATCGACACGCCGCCGACCCTGGGCATCATCACGGTTAATGCCTTGGTGGCCGCGACTCATGTAATGATCCCGATCCAGGCGAGCTACTTCGCTCTGGAAGGCACCGACGACCTGCTGGAAACCATCGATAAGATCAAAGTCCGGGCCAACCCTCAGCTCCAGATCCTCGGAGCGCTGATCACGATGTATGACAAGCGGACTCTGCTGGCCAAGGACATCTACGAGCAGATCCAGCGGGTCTTCGGGGTGAAGGTGTTTAACACTGTTATCACCAAGAGCGTCCGTCTAGAGGAGAGCCCCGCGTACCGGGAGTCGATCTTCACCTTCGCGCCGAAGTCGACTGGGGCCTACGAGTACTACCGGCTTTCCGAAGAGGTTCTAAGCCGTGTCTGAGCCCTCCCGCAAGCGCGGCCTCCCAGGCCGAGTCAAGATGCGTCACGACACCCATTTCGTCGAGGAGCTTACGGCGCGGCACGAAACGCCTGTAGGAAAGATGGTCCCGTTGTCTGCTATCGAGCCCGATCCGAACCAGCCACGGTCGACGATGGGCGACCTGAGCGAGCTGGTCGGCTCGATCAGGGACAAGGGAGTCCTGGAGCCCATCCTGGTACGCCCTCGGCCCGATGGAGACGGAGACGCACCTTCGGGTGTGCTCTACAGGATCATCTCGGGAGAGCGACGGTATCGGGCCTCTCAGGAAGCGGGGCTTTATGAAGTCCCCGTGATCGAGATGGATGTCTCGGAGCAGGAAGCTCTTGAGATCGCCCTGATCGAGAACCTGCAGCGAAAAGACCTTACACCGTTCGAGGAGGCGGAGGGATACCGCCTCTTGGCCGAGCGCCACAGCTACACTCACGAAGAGATTGCCGAAGCGGTCGGCAAGTCCAGGACCGTCGTGACCGAGGGCCTATCGCTCCTGCAGATGCCGCCACGGGTCCGGGACACAGTCCAAGCTCTGGGACTGACCTCCAAGTCTCTTCTGCTGGAAGTCCTCAAGGCAGGGGACGAAGCGGAGATGATCGAGCTACTCGAGGAGGTAGCCCGCCGGGGTCTCAACCGGGACGACCTTCGCCAGCGGCTACGACGGGATAAGGGCCGCGCCGGCCGCCGTAAGCCCTATACGTTCCGGTTCCGTTCACCGGACAAGACCTACAGCCTGTCTCTCGTCTTTCGTCAGAGCGAAGTCGACAAAGATGACCTCGTCCGCGCCCTCGAACAGATTCTGACTCAGCTCCGACAAGAAGTGTGAGCCTGAGCTGACGGGCCCCACCAAGAGCCTTCTTGGCCCCGGACTCGGTTCATTTGCACGCCTGCATCTTGTCTGATAATAACTATTATGTTAACCATCTGGCCTGGCGATGTCCTCGAACGTCAGGTGTTCAGTTTTCGTCTGCCAACCACTCCGCCGCTAGGTCTTCATCCTCCTCCAGTCTCAGCCGAGCCAGGCGGACTCCATCTGGCAAGGCATCGGCGAGCTGCACATGGATCCACCGGACGAGATTCTCGCTGGACGGGATCTGGTTTCCCGCTCCGAATTGAGGTAGCGCGTCGTTCAGGTGCTGGTGATCCAGCCGCTCCAGGACACGCTCTTTCACGAGGCTGTCCAGCGCTCCGAGGTCGACCACGAACCCGGTCTCGGAATCGATGCCGCCGCTTACCACGACGAACAGACGGTAGTTGTGCCCGTGCCCCGGCAGGTTGGCACACTTCCCGAAGTAGGCGCGGTTCCGTTCCTCGCTCCACTCGGGACGGCGGTAGAGATGGCTGGCGCTGAATCGGTAGCGGCGCTCCAGTTGTACCTTCATCCTTCTCTCCTATCTATATAATCGCCCGGTGATGCGAGTACGCTTGGACCGCTACATCCTGTCGGAGATCCTGGGGCCTCTCGGGCTGGGATTTCTAGTTTACACATTCATCCTCCTGTTCCGGTTCCTGTTCGAGTCCGCCGAGATGATCATCCGGAGGGGGCTGCCGGTCTCGATTGTCGGCGAGCTGCTGCTGCTCACGCTGCCCAACATCGTCGTCCTCACCCTCCCGATGTCTCTGCTGTTCGGCATCCTGATCGCGGTGGGACGGCTCTCTTCGGACAGCGAGTTGATCGCTATGCGGTCTTCGGGCCTCAGCCTGATCACCCTCTACCGGCCGATCCTTTTCCTGTCGGCCGTGCTGACAGCCGTCAATACGCTCCTGATGGTCTATGCGCTTCCGTGGGGCAACCGATCCCTCCAGCAACTCACCCTCCAGATCACCACTCAAAGCGTGGCCCAGCAAGTCCAACCCAGGGTTTTCTATGAGGAGTGGGAGGGAAAGGTCCTCTACATCTTTGAGGTCCCTGAAGGGGAGGAACGCTGGAAAGGGGTATTCCTCGCCGAAGCCATTCCTGCCAGCGCGAACAACCAGATCACGATTGCGGACTGGGGTGAGGTCAATGTAGACGAGGCGGGCGAGCGTGTGGTCCTCCGGCTCTTCAACGCCATTCAGCACAAGGTCGACCTCAATGCGCCTGACCGCTACGAGATCAGCCGTCACAGGCGCCTCGACCTTGTCCTGGAAGACCAGTTCACGACGGAGCAGAAGGCCAAGATCTCGGTCTCCAAGGACATCCGTGAGCTGACCCTGGGAGAGCTCCGCGCCCTGCTGGCGGACCCGGCCGCTTCGGACGAGCAGCGGAACCTCGCCCAGGTTGAGATCCACAAGAAGTTCTCCATCCCGGTGGCCTGCATGGTCTTTGGGCTCTGCGCCCTGCCGCTCGGGATCAACAACCGCCGTGGAGGCAAGGCCTCCGGGTTCGCCCTGTCGATCGGCGTCATCCTCCTCTACTACGTCCTGCTCAGCAATGGCGAAGAGGCCGCCCGGTATGGGCGGATTCCACCTTGGCTGTCGATGTGGGCGCCGAACCTGATCCTGGCGGTTGGCGGCGTGTTCCTCCTGGTCCGGCGGAACCGGGACAAGGGGCTCCTCCTCTCCCGGATCGACCGCTGGGTGCGCGAGGATGTCTGGGAAGGGATTCTGCGTCTGAAGAGCCTGGGCAGGAAAAAACGCCAGGAGAGGCAGGAGAAGCTGGAGCGTCGCGAGCAGGAAGAGCGGCGCGGGAAGCCTGTCTCCCGGCCTGGGTTGGTCCTCCGTTTCCAGCGGCCGCGGATCGTCTTCCCCAACCTGCTCGACCGCTACGTGGTGCGTCTGTTCGCCTGGATCTTCCTGCTGGTGGTGCTCTCGGGAGTGGCGCTGAGCATCATCGTCGATCTGTCCGACCTGATCGACGAGATCCTCAAGAACAAGGCTCCCAGGATGGTCGTCTTCCACTACTACAAGTATCTCTCTCTCCAGATGTTCTATGAGATCGCGCCGATTGTCGTGCTGGTGACTACCCTGATCACGTTCAGCCTACTCGCCCGCACCAACGAGATCACCGCCTGTAAAGCCCTTGGCACGAGTCTCTACAGGCTCGCGCTCCCGGCCCTGGGTGCGTCCCTGGTGGTGGCACTGTTCTGCGTCTATCTGGCTTCGGAGGTGCTCCCGGCCTCCAACGAGAAGGTAGCTCAGCTCAATGACCGGATCCGCGGCCGGGAGACCGCCCGGACGTACCGGCGAGCGGACCGGCAATGGCTGTTCGGGCATGGACGATACATCTACAACTACATGCACTACGACGAGAAGAACCAGGGTCTCCAGCGTCTGCAGGTCTTCGACTTCGACGAGGGCCATCGTCTGTCCCGGCGCCTCTTCGCGGAGAATGCCCGCTATATCGGCGAGGTCTGGAAGTTCTCGAACGGCTGGGCCCGCTCTTTCAGCGGCGTGGAGGTCACCGACTACGACCAGTTTACTGAGCCGCGGATCGTCCGTTACCCTGAGACGCCGGACTACTTCGACTCCGAG
Source organism: Thermoanaerobaculia bacterium (assembly GCA_046714475.1). Classification (GTDB taxonomy): domain Bacteria; phylum Acidobacteriota; class Thermoanaerobaculia; order Multivoradales; family UBA5704; genus DASPJI01. Next base: position 8,535 of record JBKKAU010000591.1, on the reverse strand, counting down.
ATCCGGCCGCCGGAGCAGATGCGGTATGGAGAGCTCAAGGACTACATCGAGGAACTGCGGGAGAGCGGCCAAGCGGTCCCCGAGCTCGAGATCGAGTTGCAGAACAAGCTCGCCTTTCCGGTGATCTCCCTGGTCATGGCCCTGGTCGCCCTGCCCTTCGCCTTCCGCTTGGGCCGTCAGGGAGCCCTCTACGGGATCGGGCTCTCGATCTTTCTAGGGATCATCTTCATTACGATCTTCGCGGTCTTCAACACACTCGGCGAGACGGGAGCCCTCCCCCCCGTGGTCGCTGTATGGAGCCCAGGCGCGATTTTCGCGATGCTCGCGGTATACCTCTTCCTGGGTGTGAAGACCTGAGCGTCAGAAGCGGCTGAGGTCGCGGCCGAAAAGCCTCGCTTTAAGCCAGTCGAAGAGGACCTTGACCTTGTTGGCCGGGCTGACCAGCTTGGTCAAATAGACTGAGCGCCAGAAGAGCCAGGCTCCCCGCCCGCTCCACGTGACCTGAGGCAGGTCCGCCAGCGCTTGACCGCCACCGATATAGGCGAGCATCCCGGATTGATGGAACTGAAAAGGTGCGACCTCCCTACCCTGCCGCTCATTCTCTAGAGCGCTGGCCAGGTACTTCCCCTGCTGCTGCGCCACCTGGGCCGTGGCCGGCAGAGGCGGATCTCCTACGGCCGCACAGTCGCCCAGAGCGTAGACCCTCTCTCGACCCGACAAACGGAGGAAGGAGTCGACGATCAGCCGGCCGCCGCGGGTGAGGGGTTCCCCGAGGCTTCGGATGAGAGGGATCGGTGCGTTGCCAGCCGCCCAGAGCACCATCCCGCAAGGCAGGGATTGCCCCTCCTGAAGCTGCACTCTTCCCGGCTCGATGGCCTGGACCTTGGAAGACAGGCGGACCTGGATCCCTTCGCGCTGGAAATGGACGCGTGTGTAGTCGCTAAGCGCTTGGTCGAAGCTGGAGAGGACACGGTCGAGCGCTTCGACCAAGACGACGGAGGCGTATAAGGCGAGTTCAGGATAACTGACGGAGAGCTCATCGCGGATCAGGTCATGAATCTCGGCGGCGACTTCGATGCCCGTAGGGCCGCCCCCGCAGACGACGAAGGTCAGCCGTTCCCGGATCTGCTCCGGGGTGAGCCCCGGGATCTCCGCCCGCGCGAACTGCTCCAGGACACCCCGGCGGACCGCGCGCGCATCCTCGACGCTCGCGAACTTCAGCGCGTGCTCCGCCACGCCGGGTACCCCATAGTCGGCGACCGCCGCTCCGACCGCGATCACCAGATAGTCGTAGGAGAGGCTGAACGCCTCTGTGCCCACTGCGGCCCGGCAGTGAACCTGGCCCGTCTCCCAGTCGACCTTCTCGGCAAGACCTTCGATAACCCGCACGTCCCGCAGCCGGCGGCGGGCTGGCTCGAGAATGCTCCGGAACTCGACGCTGCCGCTGGACGCCGAAGGCAGCAGAGGCGTGAAGAGGAAGTAGTTGCGGGGCGTGAGGAGGGTTACGTCCCAGCCCTTCTTCCGCAGGCGGGACAGCAGCGAGAACCCTCCGAAGCCGCAGCCCAGGACCAGCAGCTTCGGGGAGTCGGGCATTTAGCTTTCCTAGAAAGGAGAAGAGTACTCGAATCGCAGTTTGTGGTCCTTGCGGGCCTGTCGCAGGTAAGACCGGATCTCCCCCAGGAGCTCGACCGTTACCTTCTCCATTCTCACGGCTTGCTGGAAGACAATCAAGGCGGCGATCGCTTCCCGGTGAACGTCTCGCGAGTGGAAGATCGGAAGCATCTCTTCGGCCAACTGCCGCATCTCCGCCGCGCGGTTCTGGCTCGCGTAGAGCGTGGCCAAGTCCAAAGACACCTGAGCGGCGCTGAAACCGATCCCCTGCTCTACGAAGCCGTGCCGGGCGTCCACGAAGGCGCGCTCGGCCTCACCAGGGAACCCCATGGCGTGCTGGATCTTACCCTCTAGCCAGAGCAGGCGCAGGCTCAGCAACGGACCGCCGTGCTCCATGAACTCGGGGCGCGAGGCTTTGAGGAGGAACCATGCCTCCCGGTGCTGGCCGCTCTCCTGGAGATACAGCATCAGGCTGTGGCGGGCTGCTAGCTCCAGGCGGCGCTCTCTGGTGGGATCGATGAGTCCGAGCCCCTTTCGGAGCCAGCGGATCGCCCCTTCAAGGTCATTGGCGGCTCCGTGGACTCGTCCTTTTTGCGCGAAGCCCCGGCCCACCAGGTGAAAGTCGCGATATTGCCGGTAGATGGCGATCGCCTCATCGAGCAGGCGATGCGCCTCCGGGATGCGGCGCTGATCGCGGCGGAGGGCGGCCTTAAGCTCGAGGATGTAGGCCTCCTCCAGAGCGTCGCCCGTCCCCTCGCCGATCAATCTCTCAGCTGTCGCAAAGGCATCGTCCGCGCTGCGCAGGTCGGACAGGGTCCGAAGCACCTCCCCCACCGAGGCCCAGGCCCGGGCTTTGACGTCGTTGATCAAAGAACGTCCGTAGATCCTGGAGGCCAGCTGTTCGGTCGCCGTCACAGCGAGGCTGGCAAGCTCCTCCGCCCATGCCATATCGACGTAGAGGAGCTTCCGAGACTCCTCCACGAGGCGTTCGCAGAACACCCAGCCATGGAACCTGCTGTCCGTACGAAGGAGGGCGCGTTGCTCGAGCAAGGGCAATGCGAAAAGCTCTTCCAGCAGTCGTGGAGTCTGCTCTCGCTCCCGAGCCAGGCGCTTCGCATGCTCATCCAGTTGAGGACGGTGGTCCGTAAAGGCACGGTCGTAGTCGCTGGACTGCGCCTCCAGACTCGACTGAGGCCCTGCCCCGTCCATCTCCCCTTCCAAGAAGCCCATCGGCTCGGTGTCCTTGCGATATCTCTGCCAAGTCACGAGCAGGTTTCGAATGAGCTGACGGCTGGCGTCGGAGGGTAGCTCTCCCTTCAAAAATCGGGTGAGCTCCAGATCCTTGGATCGGTTCATGACGCAACTCCACAGCTCCACTGAGCGGAGCGCTCCTCAGATCTTGAAAGGGTGAAGCCAACGACTGCGGCCATTTTAGCAGAGGGCCATAGGACTCTGCCGATCTTTGTCAAGAAATGTGGAGATCGTCTCGAGGCGGGCTAGCTGTTGCTTGGAGAAAGGCGGGAGGCCGTGGGGTTCCGGCATCCCCTCAGGAAGTTGGCGGCTCCTTGCACGAGGTCGACCTCAGCCTTCTCCTGTTGAGCCGCCTGGTAGAAGGCCAGGAAGGCGGCCATGGCTTCACAGTGGATGTCGAGGGACTGGAAGATCGCGAGCGTCTCTTCGGCAAGACGCCGGACTTTGGCGGTACGTCCCTGCAGGGCATAGACGCCGGCGAGATCAAGAGAAACGACCGCGGCGTCATACTCGAGCCCCAGATCGACATAGGCACTCCGGACCTCGCGGAAGGCGGCTCCCGCCTGTTCGACTCGGCCCAGCTTGAGGGCCACCGCACCCTCCAGCCAGCGCAAGCGGAGCAGGTTCATCCGATCTCCCTGCTTGAGGTAGAACGGCCGGGTATGAAAGAGCAGGGCGAACGCTTCCCGGGCACGCCCGCTCTCGTTCAACGCAAAGATCAGGTTATGACGGGCTGAGAGGAAGGAGCGCGGCTCTTCTTCCGGATCGAGGAGTTGGAGGGCACATCGCAGCAGAGCGATCTCGGCTTCGAGGTCCCCCGCTTCCCCACAGACCATGGACTTCTGCTTGAGACTGCGGCCGAGAAGGCTCCATTGCCCGAGCTGATGGTAGATCGAGATCACCTGATCCAGCAATTGCGACGCCTCGTCGAACCGCCGCTGGTCTCTCCGGAGGGAGGCTTTGAGGTCGAGAACGCGGGCCGTGTCGAGCGGACTGACAAGGCTGCCCTCGGTCAAGGAGTCTACCCGCTCGAAGGCGCGTTCTGCGCCGTAATAATCCGCATGGATGCGCAAGACATTGCCGAGCTGCGCCACGGCTCTCGCTTGAAGCCCTCGGAGCGCCTCTTCCCCGCCGCAATCCCCGGCCGTGAGGAGGTCGGCGAGCGTAACCGCGGCCCTGGCCAGATCGCCGGCGCGGCCCACGTCCCGGAACCCCGCATCGAGACTCTCCTTGAGGAGGTGCTCGCACAACATCCGGCTCTTGAACCGCGAGCTGTTGCTGACCAGGAGGAGCTGGCGGGCCGGTGGATGGCGCAGGAGCTCTTCCAGGAGCTCGCTCCCCTGCTCCCGCTCTTTCGCGACGGTGACCTCCTGAGAAGCGACTCTCTGGAAGACCCGGTCGAACACCGCGTCATACGGATCACAAGGGAGCTGTTCATCAGCCATGATGGGTCTTCTTCGGAAAGATCCCCCCCGCAACCAGATGGCGGGTCAGGGCAGCCAGGCACCTCGTCGTGATCTTGCTGATGCTCGAAGGGCTGTATCCGAGCCGAGCCGCCAGCTCCGGCGGCTCGTAACCATGCCGGTATCGAAGCGACAGGAGAGACCGGCAGCGCTCTGGCAGGCGGTCGATCGCGTCCGCCAGGTCGCGCCGCAGGTCCACGTCTTCCTGCAGCGGCGCCATGGGTTCCGCCATGGACTCCAGCGCCGCTGTATCCACGGCCTCATAAAGCTTGCGGCGCCGGTCCCGCCAATAGAGCAGACACTTGTTCCGCAACGTTCCGATCAACCAGGACTCTGCATCCCGGATGGACTCTCTCTGGTAGACGAGAGCCAGCAGAGCCTGCTGGAGGATGTCTTCAGTGTCTTGCGGAGGGATTCGGTAACGGGCGAACAGGGACTTGAGGCGCGGCCGGACCCTTTGCAGAAAATCCTCTAGAGACGGCTCGGCTTGTGGGTGGTCCAATGCACTCATCGTCCGAGAAAGCTCGTTGTATGAGTTCATACACTACCACCCAGGCCGGAACTCTGTCCAGCCCGGTCGACCCCCGACCGACGATGCTGCTCTATCCCGTCAGGAGAGCGGCTTCTGTGGAATGTCCTCGCGCCCGGACAGCTCGCTCTCGCTTTCGATCCGCCACAAGAAGCCGTTATCGTCGATTCGCGGCCCCATCTTGTCCCACAGGCCGGCTATCCCTCCCCAGAGTGAAGAGAGTTGCCGTTCCAGGAGTTGCACAGCGGAAGGCCTGCGGACCGCCGAGCGGTCCCGCGAGGGGGCCGCGTCGAGGTCAGACAACGGCAGCAGAGCGCCCATGAGAACCAGAGCGGAGACAGAGCGGCGGAAGCAAACGGATGACATCACAGAATCTCCTTTCTCGAGACTCCGGCACTGAGCCGGGTTCCCTCTACAGGAGAGTTTCCGCAGCCTGCGTTCAGGAGACAGCCAGATCGAGAAGGGGCTCAGTCTTCCCGGAGCGCGGGCTGAGCGCCGGTACCCAGCAACTGCTCCGTCAACGCGGCAAGGCACCGCCGGGTCACCTTGCGGATATTGGACTTGCAGTAGCCCATCTCCTCGGCGGTCTCGGAGGTGCTGAACCCGAGCCCGTAACGAAGCCTCAGGACCGACTGGCAACGGTCGGGCAGATGCGAGAGCAGGGTCGCCAAGTCGCAACGGAGCTCAGACAGCTCCTGGGTCGGGGCTTCGCTGTCCGCCAGCAGCTCGAGCAGCGTGTTGTCGACCAAGTCCCAGAGCCGGCTCCGGTGTTTGCGCCAATAAATGACGCACCGGTTGGAAAGAGTCGCCAGGAGCCAAGCCTCCGGGTTGCGGATGCTGGTCGCCTTCGACACCATGATCAAGAAGGTCTCCTGCAGGAGGTCATCGGCATCCTGCACGGGGATCTTGTAGCGGAAGAGGATCCTCTTGAGCTTCGGCTCGACCCTTTTCAGGGTCTCCTCAAGAGAAAAATCCTCCGAACGCGGGGGATGTTCAATCATACGACAGGTTGACTCCGGATCAACCTACCAGCATTTCGCGGTCTTGTCCAGCGATCAGGCGTTGGCGCGGAAGCGGGAACCGGACGTGTTGCGGGAACGCTGGAGGTATTCGCTCAGCTCGTGCACCAGACCGACCGTGACGCCCTCCATCTCCGCCGCCTTCTGGAAGATGATCAGGGCCGTCACGGTCTCGCGCGGGATCTGGCGCGACCGGAACACCTGGAGCATCTCTTCAGCCAGGAGACGCATTTCGGCGCTGCGTCCCTGTCGGGCGTAGATCCGGGCCAGGTCGAGCGAGGCCAGAGCCGCGTCGAACCCGATCTCCTGCTCGATCAGGTCGCGGCGCACCTGCCGTAACAGGGCTTCGGCCTGCCCGAGATGTCCCTGGGCGAGGGCGATCTTGCCTTCGAGCCAGCAGAGCCGGAGCAGGTTCATGCGGTCGCCGAGCCGGTCGTAGAGCGGCCGGGTCTCCTTGAGGAGATGCTGTGCCTCGGCATGGCGGCCGCTCTCGACGAGGTGCACGATCAGGTTGTGGCGGGCACAGACCACGAGCCGCGGCTCGACCGCGGGGTCGACCCATTGCAGGCCTTTGGTCAGGAACCGGTGCACGGACTCCGTCTCATTGGCCAGAGCGCAGAGCAGCCCCCGAGCGATCAGGGCCTTGCCGCAGAGTTGGACCTCGCCCCATTTGCGGCCGATCGCGACGACCCGGTCGAGCAGATGGAAGGCCTCCCGGAAGCGCTGCTGCGTGCCGAGAAGCGAGATCTTGAGAAGGTAGATGTGAGCCTTCTCCAAGGGATCTCCGGTCCCCTGCTTGAGCAACTGCTCCGCCTTCTGGAAGCTCTTGTCAGCCGCCTGGAAGTCGGACCGGATCCGCTCGGCGTTGCCGCGAGCCGCCCAGGCTCGGGCCGCGAGGTCCTTCACCCGGGTCGGTCCATAGACCGCGGGATCGAGCCGCTCCGCCATCTCGGTCCCGAGCCCCGCCAGTTCCAGGGCACGGGCGGGATCTTCGAAGCCGGCCTCCCGAGCCGCTTCCAGGATCCGCTCGCAGAGAGTCCAGGACCGGAAGCGGGGGCTGTTGGCGACCAGCAGCCGCTGGTGTTCCAAAGGATAGGCCTTAAGCTCCTGGAATAGCTCCGGAACCCGATCCTGCTCGGTCGCAAGGTCGATCTGACGTCGCTGTAGACCCAGCTTCGCCCTTTCGAACGCCGGGGTGTAGTTGAGGTCCTCGTGGGAGGCGCCGCCCGCCGGCATCAACAGACGCGCGGTGAGCTTGAGGCACTGCCCACAGCCGCTGAGCAGATGGCGGACGACCCGCCAGCGCTCGGCTCTGGCCAGCTCGCCGCGCCCCAGCTTCCTCAGCTGGACGAGATCGAGGTGCTCAGCCATCCTGGGCGTCTCCATCCAACTCGACCACTTCCCGTTGGAAGCCGACCGCCAACAACTGCCGGGTCAGAGCCGCCAGGCAGCGGTTTGTCACCTTGCGGATGCTCGATGTCCGGTACCCCATCTGCTCGGCGACTTCGGTCGGACCGTAACCGAGGCCATACCGCAGCTTGAGGAGGGAGCGGCAGCGCGTGGAGAGCCGGCCCAGCACCCTGTTCAGGTCGCACGTCAGGTCCTTCTTCTCCTGATCGGGAGCCTGCGGCAATGCCAGCAGGTCGAGGATGGCCGTGTCGACCGCCTCGCAAAGGCTGCCCCGCCGCTTGCGCCAGTACATGATGCACTTCTTCTTGACCGTACCGATCAGCCAACTCTCGGGGCTGCGGATCTTGTCCCACTTGTACAGGAGCGTCAGCTGGGCGTCCTGAAGGATGTCTTCCGCGTCTTCCGGAGGGATCTCGAAGTTGCGGAGCACCCTCTCCAGCTTGGGACGGGAACTCTTCAGGAGAGTGTTGAGCGATTCCCGAAGCTCGGGGTGGTCAAGAGTTGCCATAGCCAGAAGGTCGATACGAGCCGTTAGGCTAACACCTGGGTCGCCCCCTGTCCAGATCAAAAGCCCGGCCCGACCGCCTCCGCGTCCGGGGGCGGCCGGCCGGCCGCCCTTACCTCTCCCGCGAGCTAGCCGTTAGGGTCAATCCAGGCTCCGTTGTCGGGATTGTGGGGATCGGTCGGGTCCGGGGTCCCCGAGGTCGTGGAGCCATCCGGCGGCGTCACTCCGGTCCCCTCTCCGTCCTTCTCCTGGGCGAACAGCTGGACCGCCAGGCTCTCGATACCGGCCCAGGTCTCCGCGGCCAACGACAACAGGCGATCCATCACGGGCCGGGGTGACAGGGCCGGGCGGACCTGGCCGGTCTGGGCTGCGACCGGGGCGGCTCCGAGCAGGACGACGAGCGAAAGGCTGGACAGGGTACGACGCACGGAATGACGGGGCATAGGCTTCCTCCCTGAGAATGAACACAAGCGTGGTTATGGATCGCTGCACCCTAACGTGCAGGGTTGACTTTTATCCGGGACAGGAGATTTGGTGGACGATAACAGAAACCGCACGGGTCCTGAAGAGGAAACGGCGACCCGGGAGAGTCGCCGTTCAGAAGACAGCTGGCGGAGAGGGCTCTAGACCCCCAAGGGAGTCCCCCCGGCTCTGCCGGTGTGGCAGTAGAAGTTTGACGTTTCCAGAGGTGCCAATCGTGGAAACTTTGCCTCGTGAGCCGCCAAGCACACGAGAGGAGATGAAACC
>JBKKAU010000590.1:0-28795 GCA_046714475.1 Thermoanaerobaculia bacterium | reverse complement strand
TCGATACCAGCGATCCCCTTCTGGATAAAACGATGACGCCAAAGACCCACAGTCCTGCGCGTGGTCCCGAGAAGCTCCGCGATCTCGCGGTTCTGCTTGCCCTCGGCACACAATAAGATGATCTTGGATCTCTCCACAACGCGCGCCGCCACATACCGGCCTCGCGAGAGCTTACCGAGTTGTTCGCGCTGCTCCTCGGAAAGAAGGACTGGGGGCGCTACTCGCATGTTACCTCCTCACAGTACGACGACTCCGAGGAGCATAACAAAAGTTGCGCTATCTGGGGCGCTCTACACTAGCGGTCGAAGCGCCGGCTGCGGAGCGTTAGCCTCTCTTCGGCCGCGTTCACCTGGGTCCAGAGGACGAGGAAGTCCCCTTCGGGGAGGGTCTCCACGCGCGGGCGCAGCAGGTTGCCCCGGCCGCCGGGAACGTGCGCCAGGCGGAGCAGCGGGCTGGATGGACGGCCGTTGAAGGAGAGGAACCGGGCCTGGACCGTGGGCACGTTGAGGTTCGCGTAGGTCTTCCAGACCACGAGGATCTCCCCGTCCGGCCCGGTCGCGACGCTGAAGTCCCCCGAGCTCACGAAGTCGCGGCGCGGCGAGATCGCGATCCTTCCGCTTGCAGCCGTCCCATCGGCGCGGAAGGCACGGGTCCGCAGCTGGTAGGACTGGGCGAAGACGACCACGAACCGGCCATCGGGGGCGACCGCGACGCGGAGGTCGTTCGCGCCGCCCAGCGCGACCGGCACCTCCGGACCGAGAGGCTGCAGGTCCGGGGAGAACCGGCGGGCGAACACCCGCCTCCCCACGTCACTCCAGGCCAGGACGAGGTTGCCGGCCCCGTCCACGCCGGCCGCCGCCACGATGCTGGAGTCGGCGAGGGTCACCGGTCCGGCGAGCAGGGTTCCGTCCGGGTCGAACCGCCAGGCCCGCACGGCGGCCCCGGTGCCACCCGCGCCGCCGGCGACGACCATCGCGCCGCCGTCGGGGGTGGCCTGCGCCGCCACCGTGTGGATGACCGCGAAATCGAGCTGCATGGCCGCGCCGACCGGCTCGCCGGTCTCGTCCAGGCGCTGGACGAACCACTCGGGGTTGGGGTCTACGTTCTGCCGCACCGCCAGATAACCCGAGCCGAGGGGGACGACCTGCTCGGCGCCGCCGGGTCCCCACTCGTGAAGCTCGCCGAGCTGGCCCGAATTCGGGTCCAGCGTGGCGGCCATGACCGACCACCCCTCGCCGGGCTCCTGTTGCCGCGTCCAGGTCAGGAGCACGTCGCCGTCCGGGTGGACGGCCGCCTCCGCGTGGAACTCCTCGTAGTCCAGCTGGGGGTCCAGGACGCGCTGCGCCCGCAGCTCCGCCGCCGCGAAGAGGGTCCACGCGACGGCCAGCAGGGGGATCAGGGGGAGAGAGGTCGATCGGTGTTGCATGGAGAAAGTTTAACCCTCTCCCTGCCGGAGGGGCTACGGGGTATAGGCCAACCTAGCTCGCGAGAGGGTGTTCCCTCCCCCCGGGCGGGGGTAGTTCCGTAGGAACGCCCTTCCTATAGCCCAGGGTGGAAACCCTGGGCGCCATCCGCCGGGGAACGGACGCCGCCGGGGCCCGCCCAGGGTTTCCACCCTGGGCTACAAAGAAGGGCGCCCTCCGGGCTTCCCTCCCTTCTACCTCCAAGCCACCGCCTACGGGGTGCTGTCCCCCTCCCCCGCCTTGCACTCCCCGTCGTGGTCCTTGGTGACCCCGGCCCGGATCCGTTCGCAGTCGTTCGGGTAGGTCTTGCCGTCGCAGCCGCAGACGGGGTTGAACTCGCGGGTGCAGGCATCCCGCTGCGGGACGCAGACCCCTTGGAAGTCGGCGCCGCGGCACTGGCCGGCCGGCAGGTCGCAGAACTGGCCCTCGGGGCAGGGCAGGCCCTGGATGCCGCCGCAGACCTTGTCACGCGTGGTGCGGCAACCCTGCCCCGCGACGGCGGCCAGCAGCAGACAGAGCATCAGACACAGGCCGATTCGTCTCATCTCGCTCTCCTTTCCATCGCCATCTAATAAGGATGTTGCCGGAAGGGAGGCCCCGGGGGACAGGGGGCCGCTACCCGGAGGCCCGCGCCAGCAGCTCCGACCTCTCCTCCGGCGTCAGGAACGCCGCTTCCAGGGCGTTCTCCTGCAGCTTGCGGAGCTCCTCCTCGGAGAGGCCCAGCTCTTCCCGGGCGATCCGGTACTCGTGGGCGAGGTCGATGCCGCTGATGCTCGGGTCGTCGGTGTTGAGGTTGACGGAGAAGCCGCGCCGCAGGAGGTCCGGCAGCGGATGGGACCCGTAGTCCGGGATGGTGTTGGTGTGGAGGTTGCTCGTCGGGCAGACCTCCAGCGGGATGCGGTGCTCGGCGAGCTGGTCGAGCACCGCCGGGTCCTCGACGGCGCGGACGCCGTGGCCGATCCGTTCGGCTTCCAGCTCCAGCACGGCCTGGCGCACGCTGTCCGCCCCGGCGGCCTCGCCGGCATGCGCGATGACGCGCAGCCCCGCCTCGCGCGCCTTGCGGAAGTGGTCCACGAACAGCTCGCCGGGGAAGTGGGCCTCGTCGCCCGCGAGGTCCAGCGCCACCACGCCCTGGTCGCGGCAGCGGATCGCGGCTTCCAACTCCAGCCAGCCGGCCTCCGGGCCGTAATGGCGCGAGATGATGCCGATCAGCTTCGCCTGGACCGGGAGCGCGCCGGCGGCCTCCGCGAGCGCTTCGCAGACCGTCTCCGCAACCCGCAGGGTGTCGAGCCCGTGCTCCTCGGCCATGAAGCGGGGGCTGAACCGCAGCTCGATGTAGTCGATCCCCTCGCGGACCGCGTCCTCCAGGTTCTCCCGCGTGATCCGCCGCACGGCGTCGTAGTCGACCATGACCCGGCGCAGCAGGGCGAACTTGGCGATGAAGCCCATGAGGTCGGACTCGCGCCCGATCACCTGGACGTGCGGGCGCAGCCCCTCCAGTGTCGAGGCGGGCAGCGGGATGCCGTGCCGCCGCGCCAGGTCCAGCACGGTCTCGAGCCGGACGTTGCCGTCCAGGTGGCGGTGCAGCTCGACCAGCGGATAGCCGTTGCGCATGCGATCTCTCCTCCCGGGGAGATCTTATGCGCTACCGGCAGCTCTCGCCCGCGCAGCCGCGGAGACCGGCGAGCCGCGCGGCGAGGTCGGCGCGGACGCCGGCCAGGGACGGCGCGGCGTGCCGGCTCTGGAGCTGGCGCGGGTCGGCCTGGAGGTCGTACAGCTCCCGGCCGCGGTTGGCGTATTCGACGTAGAGCCAGCGGCCGGTGCGGACCGCCGCGTAGGAGACCTGGTTGCGGTTGCGGCCGAAGCCCTCGATGAGCAGCGCCCGGTCGCGGCCTTCCGCCGGGTCCCGCGCCAGGGGGAGCAGCGAGCGGCCGTCCATCGCGCGGCCGGCGCGGACCCGGGTCAGGTCCTGGATCGTCGGCGCGAGGTCGATGTTCGACACCGGCTGCGTGGCCGTGCGGCCCGCCGGGAAGAGGGGGCCGCGGATGAGCAGCGGCACCCGGACCGCCTCCTCGTACGGGTAGAACTTGCCGTCGGGAAGGCGGTGCTCCCCGAGGAAGAAGCCGTTGTCGGAGGTGAAGATGAGGGTCGTGCTCTGCAGCCGGCCCGTCTCCTCCAGGGCCTGGACGACCCGTTCGACCAGGTCGTCCAGGGCGAGCAGCGAGGCGAGGCGGCCGCGGTGGATGGCGGTGGCCTTGGAGAGCTGGGCCGGGTTCAGCCGGCCCAGGGAGCGGATGTGCGGCGGCTTGTCGCGGACGTCGGCTTCGTTGAGCGACGGTCCGCCCGGCAGCGGCGCGGACGCGAACTCCCCCTGGTGCCGGGGGGCGGGCCGGGGAGGGGCGCCCCGGCCGGTCTCGTCGCTGCTCTCCAGGTGCGGGGCGAGCGGCGCCACGGTGAGGAAGAGCGGGCCGTCCTGGCCGCGGATGACCTCCTCGGCCTGGCGCGCCAGCACGTCGGTCTGGTAGTCCGCGGGCGTGCTGCCATAGGTCACCAGGTCGCCGTCGTCGCTCACCTTGTAGCCGTACATCCGGTAGGCTGCCGGGTCGACCAGGCCGAACCAGCGCGACCAGCCCGGCGGCGCCACCGGCGGCGAGTCGATGCCGTAGCGGTTCAGGTACTTGCCGACGTGGGCGGTGTGGTAGCCCTCGCGACGCAGCCAGACCGCCAGGGTGTCCTCATGGTCGAGGGCGGCGTAGCCCCCCTGGGGCGGAAGGTTGGCGAGCACGCCGTGGTTGTGCGCGTACTGCCCGGTGAGGAAGGTCGCCCGCGACGGGCAGCAGAGCGGGGTCGAGACGATGCTGTTGGCGAACGTCGTCCCCGGCGCGCCGATCAGGGCGCGGGTCTTGGGGAGGTGGCGCAGGTCGTCGGCCCGCATGTCGTCGGCGAGGATCACGACGATATTGGATGGGGGCGGCGGCTCGGAGGTCTTGACGGAAGGATCTGACCAGGAGCCGGGACGGGAGCCGGCCAGCAGGGCGGCGGCGAGGAGGGCCACGGCGGCGAGGGCCGGGGTCCGGGCGACGGTTGCCGGCGAGGTCGTCTTTCGGTTCACCACGGCTGCTAGAGTACGGTTTTTGGGCCGTGTTCGCCATGAAGGAAGACAAGTACAAGGATTTGATCAAGAAGCAGCGCCGCGCCGCCGAGAAGCTCGGCATCACCGCGGTGCAGCGGCATGTCTTCCTCTGCTGTGACCCGACCAAGCCCAAGTGCTGTGGCCGCAAACGCTCGATCGAGGCCTGGAAGTTCCTGCGCAAGCGGCTCAAGGAGCTGGGGCTCGCCCGCGCCGGCGGCGTCTACGCGACGCGCGCCAACTGCCTCGACATCTGTTTCGGCGGGCCGATCGCGGTCGTCTACCCGGACGGGGCCTGGTACGGGCACTGCGACCCGCCGGTCCTCGAACGCATCCTCCAGGAGCACCTGATCGGCGGCCGGGTGGTCCAGGAGTTCCTGATCGTGGAAAGGCCGCTCCCAACTTCCGACGATTCCGACGATTCCGACGATTCCGAGGACCTTTGAGATGACCCGATCCCTCTGCCGCTTCTCCGCCCTGGCGCTCGTCTTCCTCCTCTCCGCCTGTGCCTCCGGCCAGGGGGGAGCGCCCCATGCGTCCCGGGCGGCCGGCGACCGCACCGCCGTGCTGCTGGCGGTCAACGACGTCTACCGCATCGAGGGGCTGGAGGGGGGCGGGATCGGCGGGCTCGCCCGGCTGCGCGGCCTGCGCCAGGAGCTGGAGCGCGACCATCCGGACCTGCTGCTGCTCCATGGCGGCGACTTCCTCTTCCCGTCCTTCCTCAGCCGCACCTTCAACGGCGAGCAGATGGTGGACGTCATGAACCTCCTGGACGGCGACGCCCAGGGGTTCGACCGGCGGCTGTTTTCGGTCATCGGCAACCATGAAGTGGAGAAGAAGAAGCCGGAGGACGCGGCGCTGCTGGACGGCCGGGTGGAGCAGTCGCAGTGGACCTGGCTGGCGGGCAACATCGAGTTCGCCAAGAGTCCGGACGGCGCTCCGGGCGCTCCGGGCGCTCCGGGCGCTCCGGTAGTGGCGGCGCCGAACCTGGTGCCCAGCGCCCTGGTGGAGAGCGGCGGCATCCGGATCGGCGTCTTCGGCGTCACCATCCCGACCGGCGGCGTGCAGTACGTCGAGCGGTTCGCCGATCCGGTGGAGACGGCGCGGTCGCTGACCGCCGACCTGCGCCGCCGCGGCGCCGAGGTGGTGGTCGGCGTGACGCACCTGAACGCCCGCGACGACCTGCGGTTGCTGGAGACGCTCGGCCAGGACGGGCCGGACCTGGTGATCGGCGGCCACGACCACGAGCGCATGGCCTGCCAGACCGGGGGCCGGCGGGCGCTCAAGGCGGACGCCGACATCCGGACGGCGACCGTCGCCCGGCTGACGCTCCGGAGGAACGGGCAGGTCGACGTCTGCTGGGAGTTCCGTCCCCTGAAAGGCGACGCGCCGCGGCCGGACCCGGCGGTGGCGGAGCGGGTCCAGGGGTGGCTCGACCGGCACCAGAAGCTCTTCTGCGGCAAGGAGAACGCCGGCGACGACTGCCTCGCCGAGGTCTACGGCCGGACGCGGACCGTCCTCGAAGCCGAGGAGAACAAGGTCCGCGGCTCCGAAACCTCGCTCGGCGACTGGATCGCGGACCGCATGGTGGCCGCTTTCGCCGGCTGCGGCGCCCAGGCCGCCTTCATCAACTCCGGGTCGCTGCGCTTGAACCAGGATCTGGCGGCGGGCTCCGAGATCACCCGGCGCCAGGTCGAGGAGCTGTTCGCCTATCCGTCGCCGCTCCGCCTGCTGCGGCTCGACGGCCGGACCCTCCGGCAGGTGGCCGCGCACGCCGCCGTCGGCTGGCCCGGCGCCGGCAACTGGCTCCAGGTCTCCGGCATCTCCTACAGCCACGACACGGGGACCGGCACGGTCTCCGACCTCCAGCTGCGGACCCCGGAAGGCTCGCGCCCGGTGCGGGACGACGAGGAGGTCCTGGTGGTCGCCAACGACTACCTGGTCGACAACTCCGGCAACAATGACCAGGACGGCTACGTCATGCTGAACCCCGGGCAGATCGTGCAGGGCTGCGCCGCCGACAACACCGACCTGAAAGAGATCGTCATTGAGGCCCTGAAGACCGCCGAGCCCCAGGGGATCGCCCCCGAGGTGGACGGCCGCATCCGCCAGGTCGGGGCGGGGGCACAGCCGGCCTGCAGCAAGAGCGAGAGGACGTGCGGGCGTTGAGCCGCTTCCTGAAGACCGGCGTTGCGCGTACTCTTCCGTCATGATCGAAATTGACCGCCTTGGCCGCCTGCGCCGCTTCTCCTGGCTTCCGATCCTCCTGCTCCTGGCTTGCGCCCGCCCTCCGGCGGCCTCGGAGGCCACTGCCGAGAAGCCGGCGCCGAAATCCGACCGCCAGCCGGCCAACGTCATGAGCTACTCGGCGTCGTCCGAGGAGTGGCTGGAGCGCGAAGGACGGGAGGAGGAGGCCAGGCCGGAGCTGGTGCTCCAGGCCATGGACCTGAAGCCGGGGCAGGCCGTGGCCGACATCGGTGCCGGCACCGGCTACTTCAGCCGCCGCATCGCGCGCGTCGTCGGACCGTCGGGAAAGGTCTACGCCAACGACATCCAGCCCGGGATGCTGGAGTCGTTGAAGGAGCGGTCGGCGAAAGAGGGGCTAGCCAACGTCGTGCCGGTCCTGGGCACCGAGACCGACCCCAAGCTGCCCGAGAAGGTCGACCGCATCCTGCTGGTCGACGTCTACCACGAGCTGCAGAAGCCGGAGGAGATGCTGGCCCGCATCCGGGAGAGCCTGAAGCCTGGCGGCACGGTGATCGTGGTCGAGTTCCGGAAGGAGGGGGAGAGCGCGTCCCACATCCACCCGGATCACAAGATGGCGGCCGAAGAGGTGCTCGCCGAGTGGACCCCGGCCGGCTTCAACCTGGTCGAGCAGATCGAAACCCTCCCCACGCAGCACATGTTCGTGTTCACCACGCGCCGCGGCGCGCGGCCGGTGCCGTAGGGGGAAACCGGGAAGGTCCACCCCGGGATTCGTGTTAGAGTCCCGTGCGGTCCGGAGTGTGTCCGCCAGGGCAGTCCGTTTCCTCTGTTCCGGCCGAATCCGACAACTGTTCTCCCCTCGGGGCATTGATGAGGAGTTTCCACGAGAGATGGCAGCGACCGCTTCTCTGTCCAACCGCTGGACCCCGGCCGATTCCCTGGACCTCTACAACATCAGGGGCTGGGGGAACAACTACTTCTCGGTCAACGACCTGGGCAACGTCGTCGTCCATCCGGGCGGACCGGGCACGCCGTCGATCGATCTCAAGGAGCTGGTGGATGAGGTGCGGGAGCGCGGCATCGGCCTGCCGCTCCTGATCCGCTTCTCCGAGATCATCAAGGCGCGCGTCGTCGAGCTCAACGAGGCGTTCGGCCGCGCCATGACCGAGTACGGCTACAAGGGCACCTACCGCGGCGTCTACCCGATCAAGGTCAATCAGGACAGCTACCTGGTCGAGCGGCTGGTCGAGTACGGCCGGCCCTACCACTTCGGGCTCGAGGCGGGCTCCAAGCCCGAGCTGCTCGCCGTGATGGCGATGCTCGAGGACGAGGAGGCGCTGATCGTCTGCAACGGCTACAAGGACGAGGAGTACGTGGAGACGGCGCTGCTCGCCTCCAAGCTCGGCCGCCGCGTCATCCTGGTGGTCGAGAAGCCGTCCGAGCTGCCGATGATCCTCGAGATCTCGCAGCGCACCGGCGTGCGCCCGCGCATCGGCATCCGCTCGCGCCTGACGACGCGCGGCGCCGGCCACTGGGAGGGCTCGGCGGGCGACCGCTCCAAGTTCGGCCTGTCGGGCCGCGACCTGCTGGACGCGGTCGAGTTCCTGCGCGCCAACGACCTGCTCGACCGCTTCGAGCTCCTGCACTTCCACCTCGGCAGCCAGATCTCCTCGATCCGCTCGGTCAAGGACGGCCTGCGCGAGGCGGCGCAGGTCTACGTCAACCTGGTGAAGATGGGGGCGCCGCTCGGCTACCTGGACGTCGGCGGCGGCCTCGGCGTCGACTACGACGGCTCGCAGACCAACTTCGCCTCGTCGCTCAACTACACGCTCCAGGAGTACGCCAACGACATCGTGTACGGCATCATGGAGGTCTGCGACGCCCACGAGGTGCCGCATCCGAACGTGGTCTCGGAGTCCGGGCGCGCCACGGTCGCCCACCACGCGGTGCTGGTCATGGAGGTGCTCGGGGTCTCCGAGTTCTCGGTCGGCAAGCTCCCGAAGCGGGCGCCGGCGGACGCCGAGCCGTCGTTGCGCCACCTCTTCGACACCTACCGCGAGGTGTCGCGCAAGAACGTGCTCGAGTCCTACCACGACGCCGTGACCTCGCGCGACGAGTGCCTGAGCCTGTTCAGCCTCGGCCACCTGTCGCTCGAGAACCGCGGCCTGGCCGAGGACCTCTTCTGGGCGATCTGCCAGAAGATCCTCAAGATCACCCGCACGATGCAGCAGGTCCCCGAGGAGCTGGAGGGGCTCGAGCGCTCGCTCGCCGACACCTACTTCTGCAACTTCTCGGTCTTCCAGTCGATGCCAGACTCCTGGGCGATCGACCAGCTCTTCCCGATCGTGCCGATCCACCGCCTGAACGAAGAGCCGACGGACCGCGCCGTGCTCGCCGACATCACCTGCGACTCGGACGGCAAGATCGACCACTTCATCGACCGCCGGGACGTCAAGGACGTCCTCGAGCTGCACCCTCTCCTGCAGCACCAGCCCTACTACCTGGGGGTCTTCCTGCTCGGCGCCTACCAGGAGATCCTGGGCGACCTCCACAACCTGTTCGGCGACACCAACACCGTCCACGTCGCCCTCGATCCCGAGGAGGACTACAAGATCGAAGGGGTGGTGAGCGGCGACACGGTGACCGACGTGCTGCGCTATGTCCGCTACAACCGCAACGACCTGGTGGCCAAGGTGCGGCAGGCGGCGGAGAGGGCGTGGCGCGCCAAGCGGCTGACCCTGGAGGAGTCGCGCCTGCTGGTCCGCCGCTACGAAGAGGGCCTTGCCGGCTATACGTACCTGGAGCAGGACTGATTCTTGCTGAGAAGACGGTCGTGAACGACGAACGGGGGAGCTGTCCATGACGGTCTTGCGGGCTACGGATGTGGCGGATCTGATCGAACGGTTGCGGGAGGCGGCGGGGCTGGGCGACATCGCCGCGACCACGGAGCGGATCAAGGAGACCCTCGAAGAGCTCATCCCGCCCGAGGGGCTGGTCGTGCCGGAGCGGTTCCTCCGGGCGCGCCCGGACTCCTACGCCCGGCGTCTCCTCTACCAGGATCCCGAGCTCGGGTTCACGGCCCTGATCATGACCTGGGGGCCGGGCCAGCGGACCGCCCTCCACGACCACGCCGGCATCTGGTGCGTCGAAGGCGTGGTCCAGGGCCGGATGGAGGTCTGCCGCTACGAGCTGGAGGAGGAGTGCGGGGACGACCTCTTCCGGTTTGCCGAAAGGGGCTGCGTCTGGGCCGCCGCCGGCTCGGCCGGGGCGTTGATCCCGCCGTTCGAGCATCACGTCCTGGCCAACGCCCAGACCGACCGGACCTCGCTCACCCTGCACGTCTACGGCGGCGAGATGGACCACTGCGGGGTCTTCGAGCCCCAGGCGGACGGCCTCTACCGCCGCAGCGAACGGTCGCTCTCCTACGACGACTAGCCACCGCCGCCACAGAGATGCCCGCCACGACACGTTTCGGCAAGCACTCCGGCATCCTGGTCCGCCAGGAGGACCCTTTCAACGCCGGCCCCGCGCCCGAGCTGCTGCAGCGGGGCTTCATCACCCCCAACGAGCTGTTCTTCGTGCGCAACCACGGCGCCGTGCCGGAGGTCGACCCGGCCTCCTGGCGGCTGGAGGTCGGCGGCCTGGTCCGGAGGCAGCTCAGCTTCTCCCTGGAAGAGCTCCGCCGCCTGCCCAGGGCGACCGTCACCGCCACGCTCCAGTGCGCCGGCAACCGGCGCGTCGAGCTGACCCGGGTGGCGCCGATCCCCAACGAGCTCGGCTGGGACACGGAGGCCATCAGCACGGCGGTCTGGGGCGGCGTCCCGTTGCGGGAGCTGCTCGCCGCCGTGGAGCCGCTGCCGGAAGCGGAGCACGTCGCGTTCACCGGCCTCGACGAGACCGAGCGGCACGGCGTCCGCTTCCAGTTCGGCGGCTCGGTGCCGCTCGACAAGGCCCTGGGCTCCGAGGTGCTCCTGGCTTACGAGATGAACGGCCAGCCGTTGCCGCCGGTGCACGGAGCGCCGTTGCGCGCCGTGGTGCCCGGCTACATCGGCGCGCGCAGCGTCAAGTGGCTCGCCGCCGTCACCGTGCGGGACAAGCCTTCGGACAACTACTTCCAGGCCAAGGCCTACCGGCTCTTCCCGGCGCACGTGGACGCGCGGAACGTCGACTGGGAGAGCGGTCTGATGCTGGGGGAGCTGCCGGTCAACTCGGTCATCGGCTCGCCCGGCGAGGGGGAGACGCTGGCCGCCGGCACGGTCGAGGTCCAGGGCTATGCCATGGCAGGGGGGGGACGGCAGGTGGCGCGGGTGGATATCTCGGCGGACGGCGGCCGGAGCTGGACGACGGCGGCCGTCCTGCCCGAGGACGGCCGCTGGGCCTGGCGGCTCTGGCAGGGGCGGCTCGAGCTCCCGGCCGGGGAGCACGAGATCGTCTGCCGGGCCTGGGACTCGGCCGCCCAGACCCAGCCGGAGCACCCCGCTCAGGTCTGGAACTTCAAAGGGTACGCGAACAACGCCTGGCACCGCGTGCAGGTGACCTGCGTCGCCTAGGGCGCGACGGCGCGCGCCCTACTCGCGCTCTCTCCAGGCCTCGAACGGGCTCGCGCCCTGCCGGCGGGCGACGCGGGCCAGCATCATCCGCTGGCGGTACCAACGCACCACCCCCCGTCCATACTGCTGCTCCAACATCCAGCCGGCCAGGGCCCCGATCGCCAACGTACTCATGAATGTAACCATGTCCGTCCTCGAGCTTCTCGAATTTAGGGAGTCGGCGGCCCGCGCTTCCTCCAGAGAAGGGAGCGTCCGAAGGACCCCATCCCTCCAAAGGGGGGAGTACGAGACTGCCTATACCCCTTTAACTATTTGGTGCAACCAGTGTAGCTCCCCCGGTTTTCGTCGTCAATCCCGTCCCGCGCCTGAAAACGCCGTCCACGTTTCTATACGCAGGAACGGCCGCCTGGGTTGAGCCCCCTCACGGCACGGCCGTTGCTTTCCTTTCCCGCATGAGCGAAACGATTCCGCTTTCCACTCTCCGGCGGACGCTGCGGCGGACGTTCGGTTTCAAGTCGCTGCGCGAGGGCCAGGAGGAGGTCATCCGCTCCGTGGTCGCGGGCCGCGACACCCTGGCGATCATGCCCACCGGGGCGGGCAAGTCGCTCTGCTACCAGCTCCCCGGCGCCGAGCTTCCGGGCACCACGGTCGTGGTCTCGCCGCTGCTTTCGCTGATGAAGGACCAGGTCGACAAGCTGCGGGACCTGGGGATCGAGGCGGCGGAGGTCAACAGCACGCTGACGACCCGCGAGCAGGGGGAGGTCCTGGAAGAGATCCGCAAGGAGCGGCGGGAGTTCGTCTTCGTCACCCCGGAGCGGGTGACCCAGCCGGAGTTCCTGGAGACCCTGGGCACCAACAAGATCGACGTCTTCGTGATCGACGAGGCGCACTGCCTCTCGCAATGGGGGCACGACTTCCGGCCGGCCTACCTGCACCTGCGGCAGGTGATCGAGACGCTCGGCAACCCGCCGGTGCTGGCCCTGACCGCCACCGCGACCGAGCAGGTGATCGACGACGTCCGGCGCCAGCTCGGCCGCGAGGAGATGGAGGTGATCGCGACCGGGATCTTCCGCGAGAACCTGCGCCTGGAGGTGATCCCGGCCGGCGACGACGCGGCCAAGCGCTCGCACCTGACCCGGCTGCTGGCGGAGATCGAGGGCGCCGGCATCGTCTACGTCTCGACCGTGCGCGACTGCGAGGAGGTCACCGAGTACCTGGCGAGCGTGGGGTTCGACGTGCTGCGCTACCACGGCCGGCTCGGCTCCCGCGAGCGCAAGGCGAACCAGGACCGCTTCATGGCCGGCGAGCTCAAGGCGGTGATCGCCACCAACGCCTTCGGCATGGGGATCGACAAGCCGGACATCCGGTTCGTCATCCACTACAACATGCCGGGGTCGCTGGAGTCCTACTACCAGGAGGCGGGCCGCGCCGGCCGCGACGGCGAGCCGGCGCGCTGCGTGCTCCTCTACCAGGCGGAGGACCGCAACACCCAGCTCTTCTTCCTCAACGGCCGCTACCCCAAGCGCGAGCACTTCAACGCCGTCTACCAGGCGCTCGAACGCCTCAAGGCCGACCGGCACGGGGTCGCGCTCGCCGACGTCCAGGAACGGGCGGCGTCCAGCGTGGCCAGGGCCAAGGTGCGGGTCGTCCTCGTCGCCATGAAAGACCTGGAGCTCGTGGCCGAGCCGGAGCCGGGGACGTTCCGGCTGCTCCGCGGCGGCCTTTCCGGGGAGGCGCTGGAGGGCATGGCCCGGCTCTACGAGCAGCGGGCCGAGGGGGACCGCGACCGGTTGAAGCGTATGGTCCTCTACTGCCAGACCGCCCTCTGCCGGTGGAAGGCGCTCCTCGACTACTTCGGCGAGACGCTGGACGTCGAGCGTTGCGGCCACTGCGACAGCTGCTCGCACCCGATCGACCAGCCGGTCGTCCCCCGCGCCGAGCCGCCGGTCCGGGCCGCGTCCAGGGGGCCGGAGGTGCTGCGGCTGCCGCCGATCCTGGGCGGCAACGCCCCGGAGAGCCTGCGGGAGGGGGATGTCCTGACCCTGGCGATCTACGGCCAGGGCGAGGTCCAGACCATCGAAGGCAATCACCTCGTGATGGTCTTCGGCGACGGCGAGACGCGCGAGTTCCTCCGGTAGCCGTGGGCGTGATGAATCACGCCCCTACACCTTCATCTCCACGCCGGGGCGTGTAGGGGCGCCATTCATGGCGCCCTACCGCACCGTCTTCGCCGCTTCCTTCGGCTCCTCCACGTAGGCCTGATGCAGGTGGACCGGCGTGCCCTGCTTCTTCTTCATCCGCAGATTCAGCATCTCGACGAAGACCGAGAAGCCCATGGCGAAGTAGATGTAGCCCCTGGCGATGTGCTGGCCGAGCCCTTCGGCGATCAGCGACATGCCGATCAGCAGGAGGAAGGAGAGGGCGAGCATCTTGACCGTGGGGTGCCGGGAGACGAAGTTGCTGATCGGGCCGGCGGCGAACATCATCACGGCGACCGCGATCACCACCGCCGCGACCATGACGGCGATCTCGTCGGCCATGCCGACCGCGGTGATCACCGAGTCCAGCGAGAAGACGATGTCGAGCAGCAGGATCTGGACGATCACCGAGGTGAAGGAGGCGGCCACCTTGGTGCTGGCGTGCCCCTCCTCCCCCTCGAGCCGGTCGTGGATCTCGTGGGTCGCCTTGGCGAGCAGGAAGAGGCCGCCGCCGAGCATGATCAGGTCGCGGCCGGAGATCTCCTGGCTGAGCACGGTGAAGAGCGGCGCGGTCAGGCGGGCGATCCAGGCGATGGAGGCCAGCAGGGCGATGCGCATGAACATGGCGAGCCCAAGGCCGACCGTCCGCGCCTTGGCCTGCTGCTCCTGCGGCAGCTTGCCCGCCAGGATTGAGATGAAGATCACGTTGTCGATACCGAGGACGACCTCGAGCACCGTCAGGGTGAGCAGCGCGATCCAGCTCTCCGGGTTGCTTAACCACTCCATCGCATACCTCCCTCTGTCATGAAACCGCGACGCGGCGCCGCATGGGCGGGCGGATTCTATCCCAGGCCCGCCGGAGGCCCATGGCATAATCGATCCCGGTCATGAGCGATACGACGACCCGCGGCATCCGCATCCAGGTGCGGAGCTTCTACGACGAGGAGCGCAGCTCCCCCCGGGAGAGCTACTACTTCTTCGCGTACCAGGTCCGCATCATCAACGACGGCGACGAGCAGGCGCAGCTCCTGAGCCGCGAGTGGATCATCACCGACGGCAACGGCGAGATGCAGCGGGTGCAGGGGCCCGGGGTCATCGGCGAGCAGCCGGTGCTCGCGCCGGGGGAAGCGTTCGAGTACACCAGCGTCTGCCCCCTCTCGACGCCGGTGGGATCGATGCAGGGCTCCTACCGCATGGTGCTCGAAAGCGGCGAGAGCTTCGACGCCGAGATCGCCCCTTTCTCCCTCGCCGTCCCCCACGCCGTCAACTAGGTAAAGGTTTCCCCCCTGGGTACGCGGGCGTCCCGCCCGCTCTTTGGGTTTGCAGCGGGCGAGACGCCCGCGTACCCAGGGAGAGGGTTGTCCCGGCAGGCGACTTGCACCTCTTTTGAGGTATGGCCCAGGCAGATTCAAGGAAGGTTCCAGCCAAAAAAGCGACCCCGAAGAAGACGGCCGAGGTTACGGCCGGAGCGGTGCCGGCCGAGGCGCTCGAGGGGGATTTCCCGCCGATCGACCTGCCGGTCCGGCCGCCGTTCCCGCCGATGGAGGCGCGGGCGGTCGACCGTATACCCTCTGGGGGCGGCTGGCTCTACGAGCCGAAGTGGGACGGCTTCCGGTGCATGGCGTTCCGGAAGGGGGACCAGGTGCTGCTTCAGTCCAAGAGCTGCCAGCCGCTGGGGAGGTACTTTCCCGAGCTGGTCGAGGCGCTCCTGAGCCTGCCGGTCCAGACCTTCGCCCTGGACGGCGAGATCGTCATCTTCAGCCGGGGGGGCGAGGGGTCGCTCTCCTTCGACGACCTGCTGCAGCGCATCCACCCCGCCGAGAGCCGGATCCGCAAGCTGGCCCGCGAGACGCCGGCGAGCCTGCTCGTCTTCGACCTGCTGGTCGATGACCGGGGCCGCTCGCTGGCCGAGGTGCCGCTGGAGGAGCGGCGTCCGCGGCTGGAGCGGCTCTTCGGGAAGATCCCCGAGGGTGGATCGGTGACCTTGTCGCCCGCCACGCCCGACCACGGCCTGGCCCAGACGTGGATCCGCGAGCTGGGCGGGGCCGGGCTCGACGGCGTCATGGCCAAGCGGCTGGACGCCCCGTACATGTCGGACGACCGGAGCGCCATGGTCAAGATCAAGCGGATGCGCACCGCGGACTGCGTGGTCGGCGGGTTCCGCTGGGCTCAGGCCGGCGGCAAGCTCGGGTCGCTGCTGCTCGGCTTCTGCAACGAGGCGGGCCTGCTCGACCACGTCGGCTTCTCCTCCAGCTTCAACGCCGGGGAGCGCGGCGAGTTGGAGGAGGTCTTGAAGCCGCACATCGGCGGCTCCGGCTTCACCGGCAAGGCGCCCGGGGGGCCGAGCCGCTGGGCGCAGGGGCGTTCCACCGAGTGGGTGGCGCTCGATCCGGTCCTGGTCTGCGAGGTCCGCTACGACCACTTCTCGGGTGGCCGTTTCCGCCACGGCACCAAGTTCCTGCGCTGGCGTCCCGACAAGGAGCCCAAGGCCTGTACCTATGAACAGGTGAAGGCGCGCGGCGGGGCCGGGGCGTTGCGCGGGCTGGGATTGGCGGGCTGACCCCCGGCCGGGCATCCAAGTTGCTGATTCCCCAGCGAGATCCCGTCCCGCCGGGCTGTGGTAGGGTACGGTGACCTGAATATGGTGAACTGGTGTCATCCCGCGAGGACAATGTCTCCCTCTCCCGGTGAGAGCGGAGAAGCGTGCCGCGTGGGTTTTCGGCCCTCTTCCTGCTGAAGAAAGGTCCCGCATGGCGATTGAAGACAAGATTGCCCCTCAAGAGTTCCCCGACGTCCTCGGGCCGACCCCCGAGAATCCCCGGGCCGCGGCCTTCCGCCCGTTCATCCCGGCGGAGGTCACGATGCGGGAGCTTACCCCGGTCCCGCTCATCGTCGGCACTCTCCTCGGCATCATCTTCGGTGCCTCGTCGCTCTACCTGGTGCTCAAGGTCGGTCTGACCGTGAGCGCCTCGATCCCGGTGGCGGTCATCTCGCTGACCATCTTCCGCCTGCTCGCCAAGATGGGCGGCCGGGGGGCGACGATCCTCGAGAACAACATCGTGCAGACCGCCGGCTCGGCCGGCGAGTCGATCGCCTTCGGCGTCGGCGTCACCATGCCGGCGATCATGATCCTGGGCTTCGACCTGGAGGTCTTCCGGGTCACCCTGGTGGCGATCCTCGGCGGCCTGCTCGGCATCCTGATGATGATCCCGCTGCGGCGCGCCCTGATCGTCCAGCAGCACGGCATCCTCAAGTACCCCGAGGGGACCGCCTGCGCCGAGGTGCTCAAGGCCGGCGCCACCCCCGAGGAGCGGGCGATCGCCGCCCGGTATTCGGGAGTCGTCAATGTCGCAGGCAGTACGGCCGACGGCGCTCCCGCCGCCCAGGAGGCGACCTACTCCGGAGCCAGGACGATCTTCACCGGCTTCGGCATCGGCCTCGCCTACAAGACCGCCATGGCCGCCTTCAAGACCTGGAAGGACGTGCCCGGCACGGTCTTCGGACCCCCGTTCCAGGCCGGCTCGGTGGCGGCCGAGATCTCGCCCGAGCTGCTCGGCGTCGGCTACATCATCGGCCCGCGCATCGCCTCGATCATGTGCGCCGGCGGCGTCCTCGCCTACCTCGTGCTGATCCCGGCGATCAAGTTCTTCGGCCAGCTCAGCACCGCGGTCGTGCCGCCCGGAACCGTGCCGATCGCCGACATGGGGCCGGACGACATCCGCGGCGCCTACGTCCTCTACATCGGCGCCGGCGCGGTCGCGGCCGGCGGCATCATCAGCCTGTTCCGCTCGCTGCCGACCATCTGGCACGGCATCAAGGGCGGCCTCGCCGACTTCAAGGGCCGGCGGGATACCGCCGCCGGCGCGGCGGGCAATGCCGGCAACGCGGCGCGGCCGCGTACCGACCAGGACCTGTCGCTCAAGTGGGTGGCGATGGGGATCATCGCGCTGATCGGCGCCATCCTGGTCTTCCGCTCGCTGCACATGAACCTGCTCGGCGCGGTGCTGATCGTCGTCTTCGGGTTCCTGTTCGTCACCGTCTCGTCGCGTCTGACCGGCGAGATCGGCTCGTCGTCGAACCCGATCTCCGGCATGACGGTGGCGACGCTGCTGCTGACCTGCCTCGCCTTCCTGGCGCTCGGCTGGACCAGCCCGGCCTACTTTGTGACCGCGCTCTCGGTCGGCGCCATCGTCTGTATCGCGTCGTCGAACGGCGGCACGACGTCGCAGGACCTGAAGACCGGCTTCCTGGTCGGCGGCACCCCGAAGTTCCAGCAGATCGCCATCCTGGTCGGCGCTCTCGCGTCGGCGCTGGTCCTCGGCCCCATCCTGCTGCGCCTGAACAACGCCTCGACGGTCTACGTGCCGCTCGCCGACCGCGCCACCGGCCAGCTCACCGCCCAGGGCTACGACCCCGCCCTGCGGGTCAACCCGGCGGCGCTGGCCACCCTGGAGCGCGAGCGCATCCAGGGTCCGCAGGCGGGCTCGGACAACGCCGAATACAGGGTCTGGCACAAGACCGACGCCACCGGCGGCCCCGCCGGCCGCTACTTGGTCAACGAGGCCGGCGTCCCGGTCTACCTCGTCGACCCCGGCATCAACGGCATCCACCGCCAGCGGCCGGACGGCTCGACGGTGGACAAGTTCGACGCTCCCAAGGCCACTCTTATGTCCTACATCATCAAGGGCATCCTGAGCCGCGAGCTGCCCTGGGCCCTGGTGCTGCTGGGGGTCATGATCGCGGTCGTGCTCGAGATGTCGGGCATCCCGTCGCTGGCCTTCGCGGTCGGCGTCTACCTGCCGCTGTCGTCCTCCAGCCCGATCCTGATCGGCGGCCTGGTGCGCTGGGCGGTCGACCGGCAGCTGCGCAAGAAGCTGGCGCACAAGAAGCTCACCGAGGAGGAGCTGGTCGCGGAAGGGGACAAGAGCCCCGGCGTGCTCATGGCCTCGGGCTACATCGCGGGCGGCGCAATCGCCGGCATCCTGATCGCCTTCATGGCCGGCGTGCTGACCGACTTCAACACCCGGGTCACCGAGACCATGGCGCGGGTCAACCCGTTCTTCGAAGGGCCGATGTCCGACGCCCTGTCGCTGATCCCGTTCGCGGTGCTGGTCGCGCTGCTCTACATGGCCGGCCGGGAGATCATCCTCGCCGGCCGGCGCCGCGCGGACATCCAGGACAGATAAGACCGGTCAGGCCGGGAACCGTTTCGTCAGCCAGGCTTCCACCTCTTCGGGGTGGAAGCCGAACGGTCCCGGCTCCCCCTTGTAGACGATCGTCCCCCGCTCGTCGACGATGTAGAAGCGCTCCGGCCAGCCGGCGTAGACCTGGTCGGCCGGGTTTTCGATTCCGTCCACCACCAGGGGGATGCGGTACTCGAAACGCTTCGCGAAGTCGTTGGCGATGGCCAGCCGCTGCGCGAAGGTCTTCGGCTGCGGGTAGCAGACCCCCTCCTCCTCGTTGGAGTCCATCTGCCACTCGTCCTCCGGGTGCGCCTCCTTGATGTAGACGGTAAGGAACCCGGCCTGGCTACCGTACTTCTCGTAGAGGCCCTCGAGGCGCTCGACCGAGCGCCGGAAGGGAGGTCACGTGTAGCTGCCGAAGATCAGGATCAGCGGCCTGCCCCCGATCCGGTCGCTCAGCCGCACCTGGGATCCGTCCAGTGCCGTCAGCGCCACGTCCGGGGCGCGGTCGCCCACCCGCAGGTCGCCGTCGCGGCGCTGGTCGTAGCGCATCATCCCCCAGACGTTGCGCGGCCCGATGCGGAACACCATATAGCCGGCCGCCGCCACCGCGACGAGCACGATGACCAGCACCACCCGGCCCAGGATCTTTTTCATAGTGCCTCTGACCCTACTCCCTCCGGAACGGTGAAGGCAAGACCCGGGAGGGGCTTGACAGCCCTTCGGTCGAGGCCTGACGGCCCGCTTCGTCTGCCCAACATGCCGGCGGCTCCTCGCGAGCCGCCGGCTTTTCTTTTACCATTCAGGGATGGAGGTATGCCGATGATCAGGAAGACGTGGATGCTGAGCATTCTCCTCTCCGCCCTGGCCTGCGGTTGCTGGGCGCAGACGGAGGAGGCCCAGGCCCCCTCACCCCAGGCTTCGCCGGCCCCGGTTTCGACGGCCTTGTCCCAGGAGGCGGAGCGCGTGCTCCGCACCGTCGCCCACGTCCAGGCCGGCGTGACCCGGATGGAGCCCTGGAAGGCGGGGAGCACGTACGGGATGCGCTACGCCGTCAACCCGCAGCGCGGCGCCGACGAGGCGGCGACCCAGCGGCTGCGCACGGAGTTGGGGCGCCGGACCGCCGCGCGGATGGTCACCCTGCGGGACTGGGCCGACCTCGACCAGTCGGGCTCGGTGACCGACGCCGAGGCGCAGTCCCTGGCCTGGCTCTACCAGTTCGGCCGGCTGGTGCCATTCGTGATGGAGCAGGAGCGCACCGACGACGGCGCGGCGGTCGCCAAGGCGCTCCAGCGTCCGGCCGCCGTGCTGCGGAAGGAGTACCAGACCTACATCGAGCACCAAGCCCGCCTGGGCGACGAGTTCGGGCCGCCGGTCCGCCTCAAGTGGCCGGAGGCTACGTCGAGGTAGACGTCCCGAGAACTATTACGAACTCCCCCTTGAGCGCCGGGCGGGCGCGCAGCGCCTCCAGCAGCTCGGACAGGGGGCCGCGCAGCACCTCCTCGTGCATCTTGGTGAGCTCGCGGGCGATCGCCGCCGGGCGGTCGCCGAGCTCGGCCAGCGCGTCCTCCAGGCTGGCGAGCAGGCGGTGCGGAGATTCGAAGACGATCAGCGTATGGCCGAGCCCGGCGAGGCCGCGGTAGAAGGTCCGGCGCTTGCCGGACTTGGGCGGCGCGAAGCCGGCGAAGGTGAACGGGTAGGGCGGCAGCCCCGAGGCGACCAGGGCGGCGAGCGGCGCCGAAGGCCCCGGCACCGGCTCCACCCGGATGCCCCGCGCCGCGGCCTCGCGCACCAGCAGGAACCCCGGGTCCGAGAGCAGCGGCGTGCCCGCGTCGCTCGCCATCGCGATCACCCTCCCCTCCTCCAGGTCGGCCAGCAGGCGCGGCAGACGCTGCCGCTCGTTGTGCTCGTGCAGCGACACCAGCGGCTTCTTGATGCCCAGGTGGGCGAGCAGGCGGCCGGTATGGCGGGTGTCCTCGCAGGCGACGAGGTCGGCGGCCTCGAAGGCCGCGCGGGCGCGCGGCGACAGGTCGTCCAGGTTGCCGATCGGCGTGGCGACGACCAGGAGCCGGCCGGCCATCAGTCGCGCGGGATCTCCTGGTCGAGGTTGATGGCGCTGCCCGACAGGCGGGCGATGAGCATCAGCCGGCGCTTGAAGCGGAACCGCTGCTCCAGCCGCACGATGCGCTCGACGGTCCCGGCGTCATAGCCGCGCTCGACCACCTCGTGGGGGAGGAGGCCGAGGTCGAACATCAGATAGAGCACCTCGTCGGCCGTGCCGTAGTCGAAGCCGAGCTCCCCCTCGTCGGTCTGGCCCGGCCAGAGGTCGGCCGAGGGTTTCTTGTCGACCACCTGGCCGGGGATGCCGAGGTGGCGGGAGAGCTGCCAGACCTGGCGCTTGTAGAGGTCGCCCAGCGGGTTGAGCGAGCTGGCGTTGTCGCCGAACACGGTCGAGTAGCCGAGCAGGATCTCGGTCTTGTTCGAGGTGCCGAGGACCAGCGCGCCCAGCTTCTTGGCCTGGTCGAACAGGATGGTCATGCGCTCGCGCGCCATCTTGTTGCCGCGCCGGCCGGCGTCGGCGTCGGGCTCTTCGGCGCCGAAGTAGGCGTCGACCATCGGCGTGATGTCGATCTTGCGGTGCGGGAGCCCCAGGTGCCCGGCCACGGCGCGGGCGTCGCGCTCCGACTCCGGGCTCGACGCGCGGTAGGGCATGAGGAAGGCGTGCACCCGCTCAGGGCCGAGGGCGCGGGCGGCGAGGGCCGCGGCGAGCGCCGAGTCGACGCCGCCGGACAGCCCCAGGACCACGCCCGAGGTCCCGGAATTCAGCACCGCGTCCTTGATGAAGGACGTCAGGACCGCCGACGCCAGCGGCGCGTTGAGCTCGAGGCGCTGCGCCACCTGGTCGCGTCGGATCATGCCGGGCCCTCGATGTCGTGGCGCTCGTCGTCGAGCAGCGGCAGCCGCCAGCGCAGCCGGTCGGCGTCGCGCAGGTCGATCCCGGCGACGAGCAGGTGCTCTTCGAGGATCGGCGCGCGCTCGACCAGCTCTCCGCCGGGCCGCACCACGTGGCTGCCGCCGGGGTAGAACGAGCCCTCTTCCCAGCCCACCCGGTTGCAGTAGACCACCCAGCAGGTGTTGAGCGTCGCCGACGAGCGGGTGAGCGTCTCCCAGACCTCCTGCGTGTCGGGGAGCGCGCCGGCGCCGATGCGGCCGGGGCTCGCCGAGATCACCACCAGGAGCCGGGCGCCGGCGGCGGCGAGGCGGCGGGCCAGCTCGGGATGCCACATGTCCTCGCAGATCAGCACGCCGCCGCGCCCGCCGGGCAGCGGCGCCAGGTCCAGCCGCTTGCCGCCGGCCAGGAACCGCTCCTCCTGGAAGATGCCGTAGGTCGGCAAATAGAGCTTGCGATGGACGTGCGCCGGCTTCCCGCCCTGGAGCAGCGCGGCGCTGTTGTGGAGCAGGCCGCGTTCGTCCGCCTCCACGAAGCCGAGGACGACCGACATCGGCCCGGCGGCCTCGGCGAGGCGCGCCAGCTCCGGCGCGTCGGCGGGGATCGCCACCCGGGAGGTGAGGTGGAGGAGCCGGTAGCCGGTGAGCGACAGCTCGGGGAAGACCAGGAGGTCGACCCCCCGGCCGCGCGCCGTCTCGATCCATTCCAGGTGGCGCTCGACGTTGCCGGCCACGTCGCCCAGTCGGCAGTCGATCTGCGCCAGGCCGCCCGTCAGGGTGGAGGAGGCTTCTGCCATGGCCGCCCCCGATGCTAGCATGCCGCCATCATGCGCATGGACCCGCGCCGGCTCCTTCTGGTCGCCTGTCTCCTCGTCTGCCCGGCGGCCGCCCTCGCGCAGCCCGCCCCGCCGCCGCTGCCCCCCGACCCTCCTGCCAACGGCGGGGCGGTGCTCAAGGACCGCGTCGTGGCCGTGGTCGACGAGGACCCGATCCTCGCCTCGGAGGTGGACCGGGCGATCGTCCTCGGCCTGGCGCAGAGGAACCCCGGCGAGGGAGACACGGCGTTCCGCCGCCGGGTGTTGAACGGCTTGGTCGCCGACCGCCTGCGGCTCCACGAGATCGACCGCTTCGGCCTGGCGCAGGTGCCGGTCGACGAGATCGAGAAGGGGGTCGCCGCGATCCGGGAGCGCTTTCCCGACGACGAGGCGTTCCGCAAGGCCTTGCGGCAGGTGGGGCTGTCCTTGTCGGCCCTGCGCCAGCTCGTGGCGCGGCAGCTGATCGTCCTCACCTACGTCGACGAGTTGCTCGGCCCGCGGATCTTCCTCACCCCCGAGGAGATCGAGCGCTACCACCGCACCGAGCTGACGCGGGAGATGCAGCGCCAGGGCGCGGCGGTGCCGCCGCTCGACGACGTGCGCGAGCAGATCCGCGACGTGCTGCGCCAGCGCAAGCTCAACCAGGAGCTGGAGCGCTGGACCGAGGAGCTGCGGCGCGAGGCCGACGTCTCGATCTATCCGGAGCCCGCGGACCGCCCGCTGCCGCCGGTCGTGCACCGGATCGAAAAGAAGCCCTAGCCGCTCGCTGATAAGATCTCCGGGTGGAAAGCCCCGCCGCCGCTCCCGCCGCTCCGGCCTCCTCCGAGACGCATGACTTCTGGCGCTCGGTCGGCGACGCCCTGCGCGGCGTGCCGCACGACTACACCCAGGGCAACATCGGCCGGGCCATCCTGCTCCTCGCCATCCCGATGGTGCTCGAGATGGTCATGGAGTCGCTGTTCGCCGTCTGCGACATCTTCTTCGTCTCGAAGCTGGGGCCGGACGCCGCCGCCACGGTCGGCCTCACCGAGTCGCTGCTCACCCTGATCTACGCCCTGGCGATCGGGCTCAGCATGGCGACTACCGCCGTGGTCGCCCGGCGGGTGGGCGAAGGCAACCTTCCCGGAGCGGGGGCCGCCGCCGTCCAGGCGATCGGCCTGGGGATACTGATCGCGGTGCCGATCGGCATCGCCGGAGCCCTCTTCGCGCCCGACCTGCTGCGCCTGATGGGGGGCTCCCCGGGGCTGGTCGCCTCCGGCTGGCGCTACACCGCCGTGATGATCGGCGCCAACGCCGTCATCTTCCTGCTCTTCCTGATCAACGCCATCTTCCGCGGCGCCGGTGATCCGGCGATCGCCATGCGCTCGCTCTGGCTGGCCAACTTCATCAACATCGCGCTCGGCCCCTGTCTGATCTTCGGCCTGGGTCCGTTCCCCGAGCTGGGGGTCACGGGCGCGGCGGTCGCCACGGTGATCGGGCGCGGCAGCGGCGTCCTCTACCAGGTCCGGGCGCTGGCGAACGGCCGCGGCCGCATCGCGCTGCGCTGGGAGCACCTGCGGCTCGATCCGGCGGTGATGACCAACCTCCTGCGCGTCTCCGGGCCGGGCATGTTCCAGTTCCTGATCGCCACGGCGAGCTGGGTCGGGCTGGTGCGCATCGTCTCCACCTTCGGCAGCGCCGCCCTGGCCGGCTACACGATCGCGATCCGCGTCATCGTCTTCGCGATCCTCCCCGCCTGGGGGTTGAGCAACGCCGCGGCCACCCTGGTCGGCCAGAACCTGGGGGCCGGCCATCCCGACCGGGCGGAGCGCTCGGTCTGGCAGACCGGCCTCTACAACATGGTCTTCCTCGGCGCGGTCGGGCTCGTCTTCGTCCTGTTCGCCGAGGCCATCATCGGCCTGTTCACGACCGACCCGGAGGTGGTGCGCCACGCCGTGAGCTGCCTGCGCTACGCCAGCTACGGCTATCCGTTCTATGCCTGGGGCATGGTGATGGTGGCGTCGTTCAACGGCGCCGGCGACACTTGGACGCCGACCTGGATCAACTTCCTCTGCCTCTGGCTGCTGCAGATCCCGCTGGCCTGGGTGCTGGCGAACCGCGTCGGCCTGGGGCCGTCCGGGGCCTTCATCGCGATCGCCGTCGGCGAGTCGATGCTCGCCGTGGTCGGCATGCTCGCCTTCCGCCGCGGCCGCTGGAAGGAGCGCCGGGTCTGACCGCCCCGCCATGAGCTCGAACTACCAGCTCTTCAAGCTCTGGTTCACGGCGGTGCTGCCGCTGGCCAAGGACGCCATCCACATCTACGTCGGCGTCCTCTGCCTGATGGCCGCCCTGCTGGTGCTGCGGCTGCGGCTGACCTCCTTCTGGTCGCTGGTGCCGGGGCTGGTGGTGTCGCTGATCATGGAGGCGCTCGACCTGCGCGACGGCTACGGCTGGGCCGAGAGCCTCAAGGACTTCATCAACACCAACCTGATCCCGTTCCTGATCGTCATCCTCGTCCGCTGGCGGGTGATCAACATCTGATGTCGACCTCTTCTGAAAACCTGACGCGCATCGAGGCGGCGCTCGCCGAGCATCCCGCGGTCCGCGCCGCCGCGGTGCGCCAGGGCCAGGGAGGCTTGACCGCTTACGTCGTCCCCGGGTCCGCCCCGCAGCCCACCGCCGGCCAGGTCGCCCAGTGGCAGAGCCTCTGGGAGCAGACCTATACCCAGCCCCCGGCCGGGGGGGGCGACCCCACCCTCAACCTCTCGGGCTGGAACAGCAGCTACACGGGCAAGCCGATCCGCCAGGACGAGATGAAGGATTGGGTCGAGCGCACGGTCGAGCGGATCCTGGCGCTCGCGCCGCGGCGGGTGCTGGAGATCGGCTGCGGCATGGGGCTGCTGCTGTTCCGCATCGCCCCCCGGGTCGAGTCCTACCACGGGGTGGACTTCTCGCCCGAGGCCCTAGGCTACGTGGGGCAGCACCTGGCGGGGCTCGGCCTCACCGATCCCGGAAAGGTCCGGCTGCTCCAGGGAAGCGCCGAGGAGATGGGGCCGTTGCGCGAGGCGGGGCCGTTCGACGTCGCGGTGATCAACTCGGTCGTCCAGTACTTCCCCGACGCCGGCTACCTGGAGCGGGTGCTGGGCGGCCTCGTGGACCTGCTCGCCCCGGGCGGCCACATCTTCGTCGGCGACGTGCGCAGCTTCTCGCTGCTCGCCGCCTTCCACGCCGCGGTGCAGATGCTCCAGGCCGACGGCGACACGCCGCTGTCCGAGCTGCGGGAGAGGGTCGACAAGCTGGTCCGCGAAGAGCGCGAGCTGGTGATCGACCCCGGGTTCTTCACGGCGCTGCGGCGCCGGCTGCCGCGCATCGGCCGGGTCGAGATCCAGCTGAAGCGCGGCCGGTACAAGAACGAGCTGACCCGTTTCCGGTACGACGCGGTCCTGCACCTGGACACGGACGCCGCGGCGGAGCCCGGGACCTGGCTCGACTGGCGCGAGGCGGGGCTCTCGGCCGCGGCGCTGCGGGCGAGGCTCTCCGAGGAGCAGCCGGCGTCGCTCGGCGTCCGCGGCATCCCCAACGCGCGCCTCGCGGCCGAGACCCGGGCGGTCGAGCTGCTGCGGTCGGACATGGGCGGCGCGACGGTCGACGATCTGCTCGCGGCGGTGCGCGCGGTGCGCGGCGGCGTCGAGCCCGAGGACCTCTGGGCCCTGGGCAAGGACCTGCCCTATACGGTCGAGCTGGGCTGGCGGGAGGGGACGGCGGACGGCGCCTACCAGGCCGTCTTCCGGCACCGGGACGAGCCCGCCGGGGAGAGGACAGAGCCGGTCCCCGAAGGCGAGCCGTCCGCCTACACCAACCAGCCGGTCAAGGAGCAGGCCGGCCGCCAGCTCGCGGCCGAGCTGCGGCGGTTCCTGTCCGAAAGGCTTCCCGAAGAGCTGATGCCGGCGAGCCTGACCCTGGTCGAGCGGCTGCCGGACCCTCACCCCCCTGGCCCTGGGCGGGGGGAGGGCGATGGAAAGGGAGAGTAGAGGGGGAGGACCGGGAGGGCTGCTGGTCCTCCTGCTCCTCGGCATTTATCTCTGGCGCAACGTCCGGGTGGTCTGGCCCTTCCTGTTCCAGACGGGGGGCGACTTCGCCAACTTCTACCGGTCCGCGGCCCTCCTCCTGGAAGGCCGGTCTCCGTTCACCCCGACATTCGACTATCCGCCGCTCCTGGCGATCCTCCTCCTGCCGGTCGCCTGGATGGAGTTGGACAGCGCGCGGGTGGCCTGGTTCCTGGTCAGCCACGCCTGCCTGCTGGGGGCCGCGGCCTGCCTGTGGCGACCGCTCGGCGCCGGTCTCGCGGCGTTGGCGGCGCTGGGAGCGCTCTGGTCGCTCGGCGGGACGATCCAGGAGAACCTCGCGCTTGGCCAGGTCAACCCGCTGCTGCTGCTCCTGCTGGCGATCGCGATCCGAGCGGAGGCGGAGCGACCGGGTAGAGGAGCGATGGCCCTGGGGATCGGGGCCGGGCTCAAGATCTGGCCGGGTCTTCTCCTGCTCGCCTATGCGGGCGGTGAGCGCCGGCGCCCCCTCGCGACCGGGATCGCCGTGGCGGTCCTCTGCGTGGCCCTGCCCCTGATCCTGATCGCCGTCTTCCTGCCGCCGCCCCATCTCCCGCACGGTACCGGGTACTGGATGGGAACTCCGGCCTCGCTCAACGTCTCCCTGCCGGCGCTCGCCCTGCGGCTCAGCTACCCGCTCTCGGGTCCGATCCCCGAAGACTGGATCGTCGGCAACGAGGTGGCGCGGCTCCACCTCGAAGCGGGGCGGAAGGCGCTGGCGGTCGGAGTCTCTCTGGCGGCTCTGACTCTCGGTCTCGCGGCGGTCTGGCTGCGCGCCCGCCGCGGGGGCTGGGACGGCCGGTTCGGTCTCGCGGCGCTGACCGCTCTCGCAATCCTCGCCTCGCCGATCTCCTGGTACCACTACCAGCTCCTCCAGCTTCCCGGCTTCGCCCTGCTGGGGGTCTCCTACCTGCGGCGCCGCGCCGTCCTTCCCTTGGCGGGATTGGCGGCGCTGGCGACCGGTCTCACCAGCCGGACGGTGCGCGATTTCCTGTTGAGCGGCGGAGGGGCCGCCTCGGTCCTGCTCTGCGGAACGGTGATTGCTCTGCTCGGCGCGGTCCTCTTCGTCCTGCTCCTGAAAGAGATGCAGGAGGGACGGGACGGGGGTGAGGGCTACGCGTCGGCCACGGCCAGCGCGCCGGCCCCCCCGTCCTTCACCGCGGAGAGCAGGCGCGACAGCTCCGCGGGGTCGACCGGCTTGACCAGATAGGCGTCGAAGCCCGCCTGGAGGGCGCGCCGGCGGTCCTCCGGCTGGCCGTAGCCGGTCATGGCGACCAGCGTGATCTGGTCCCCCTCGTAGACCAGGCGGATGCGCCGCGCCACCTCGTTGCCGTCGAACCCCGGCAGACCGATGTCGATCAGGGCGAGGTCCGGCTGGCTGGCGAGCGCCTTTTCGACCCCTTCGGGACCGGTCTCGGCGAGGTCGACGTGGTGGCCCCAGATCTCC
The DNA here is from genome assembly GCA_046714475.1 of Thermoanaerobaculia bacterium. Classification (GTDB taxonomy): domain Bacteria; phylum Acidobacteriota; class Thermoanaerobaculia; order Multivoradales; family UBA5704; genus DASPJI01. Next base: position 773 of record JBKKAU010000590.1, on the reverse strand, counting down.
AGCAGCTCGCGCATCGACTCGCGGCCGTCGACGTTGTCCTCGATCACCAGGATGTGGAGGCCGGTCGCCGGGACCCCGGCGGCCACGGGAGCGGCCTTGGGGTGCCGCAGGACCTTGGCCGCGGTGGCGGCCTTGCGCAGCGGCAGGCGGACCACGAACTCGCTCCCCTTGCCGGGCCCGTCGCTCAGCGCCTCGACCTTGCCGCCGTGCATGTCGATCAGGCTGCGCACCAGGGGCAGGCCCAGACCCAGGCCGCCTTCCGAGCGCGACCGCGAGCTCTCGACCTGCGTGAACGGCTCGAAGATGCGGGGCAGCATCTCCCGGGACAGGCCGATGCCGGTGTCGCGCACCCGCACCGCGGCCTCGTCGCCCTCGACCCCCGCCGTGATCGACAGCGTGCCGCCGCGCGGCGTGTACTTGATGGCGTTCTGGATCAGGTTGCAGACGACCTGTTCGAGCCGCACCGGGTCGCCTTCCACGAACGCCGGCTCGGTGCGGACCGTGAGGTGGAGCCCGTGGCTCTCGGCCAGGGCCGCGGTGCCGAGCTCCTGGAGGCAGCGCGAGACGACCTCTTCCAGGTCGACCACCTGGCGCTTGAGGAGGATCTTGCCGCGGGTGACGCGGGAGACGTCCAGGAGGTCGTCGACCATGCGCACCAGGTGGTTGCTCTGGCGCTCGATCACCTCCCGCTGCTTGATGGCCCGCGGCTCCGTGGAGCCGATCTCGGCCAGCACCCAGAGGGCGTTGCGGATGGCGGCCAGGGGGTTCCTGAG
>JBKKAU010000589.1:0-5540 GCA_046714475.1 Thermoanaerobaculia bacterium | reverse complement strand
GCTCGACCTTCCCTCGTCCACGCCTCCCGAGCTCGGCGGCCCCAGCTTCTACGACCTGGCAGCGCTCCTGGCGCAGCAGGCGACCGTCTACCTGGGCGACATGGCGCTGCCGGGCGGCCAGTCGATCGAGGACCCGGAAGAGGCGCGCATGTACATCGACCTGCTCGACGTGCTCCGGCAGAAGACGCTCGGCAACCTCACCGCGCAGGAGTCCACGTTCCTCGAGGACCTGCTCTACCAGTTACGGGTCCGGTATGTCCAGAAGTCGCGCTAGCCGGTCCCTCCGGCGCCTCGCGGCGGGCGTCCTGCTGTGGGCCGGCCTGGCGCAGGCGGTCCCGGCCGGGGCGGAGACCGTGTCGTCGCCCCAGGTGACGGGCGTCGAGATGACGACGCCCGTGCGCCAGGCGCTCAAGCGGATCGAGGAGCAGTGGCTGCAGTGGATGACCGCCTACTTCCAGAACAACCCGCAGCGGGCGCAGCAGCTGGTCGACGACCTGCTGGCCACCTCGCGCCAGCTCGGCATGGCGCGTCTGCCCGACCTCTCGACCGGCGCGCTGGTGCGGGCGGTCGAGGCGGCGCGGCAGGGGGACTTCGCGCGCGCGGATTGGGCGCTCGCCGCCGCCGAGCGGCTCGATACGGGCCGGCCGGAGACGGTCTTCGCCGAGATCACCGTGGCGCGTCTGGAAGGGAAGTGGCTGCGCGTCTTCACCGGCTTTTTCCGTGTCTACCCGCGCCTCTTCGGCCTGCCGCTCGAGCGCTACCTCTGGCTCCAGGACGTGCTGCTGTGGACCTTGTCGCTGCTGCTGGTGACCGGCGGGCTGTTCATCGCCGTCCAGATGGCGACCCAGGGACGGGCCCTGTTCCAGGACGTGGCCGGGCTGTTCGCCCGGCGTCTGCCGCATCCGGTCGCGGTCGTGCTCGCCGTCGCGTTCCTGGTCTGGCCGGTGTTCCTGCCGTTCGGCCTGGTCTGGCTGGCGCTGCTCTGGTCACTGCTGCTGTGGGGGTACGGCTCGCCCAGCGAGCGCGCGGTGCTGATCGGTCTCTGGCTGCTCCTGGGGCTGGCGCCGCTCCTGCTGGTCGAGCAGCAGCGGCGGGTCACGGTGGCGCTGTCGCCGCCGGTGCAGGCGCTGCAGGGCCTCGAGCAGCGCCGGCTCTATGGCGGGCTGTTCACCGACCTGGGGGTCCTGCGGTCGATGCTGCCCGAGAGCGCCGCGGTCAAGCACCTGCTGGCCGATGTCCACCGTTCGCTCGACCAGTGGGAGCTCGCCCGGTCGCTCTACCGCCAGGTTCTCCAGGAGGAGCCGGACAACGCGTCGGCCCTGCTCAACATGGGCGTGTACTTCTACCGGAAGGGGGACTTCGGCAGCGCCATCGAGCACTTCCAGAAGGCGTCCACGGCCGATCCGCAGAGCGCCGCGGCGCAGTTCAACCTGAGCCAGGCCTACTCCGAGTCTTACCTGTTCGACGAGCAGAAGGCGGCCCTCGCCCGGGCGCGCCAGCTCGACAGCGCCAAGGTGACCGAGTGGATCCAGCACGCGGACCAGCAGCGGATCGTCACCGCCAGCGACGGCCTGGTCCGCGTCCCGGAGATCCGGGATGAGCTGCTGGCCAGCTTCGACCCGCCGCAGGCCGACGGCGGCCCGCGCGCCGAGCTGTTCCGGCGCGGCCTGTCGCTGGTGCTGTCGGTGGTCCTGGTCCTGCTCGCCCTGGCGCTGCACCTCGCCCGCCGGCCGTTCGGCTACTCGGCGGTGCCTGCCGCCGCGGGAGGGCGCCGGCTCGACCTGCTGCGGCGGGTCCTGCTGCCCGGCATCTCCTCCGCCGAGGCGGGCGAGGGAGTGCGGGGGTTCGTCGCCCTGCTGGTGCCCGTGGCCTTGCTGATGCTCCCGCTCTTCGGCGTGCTCGGGTATCGCATCCCTTGGGGGTATGATCCGGGAAACCTCTCCACCTGGGTCGTGGCGATCCTGGGATTGGTGCTCTACTTCGGGGCGCGGCTCCGGATCGAGCGGAGCAACGAGATCTGAGCCCTCCAGGGGGCGGAGTCCGGAGCCGATGGCAGTCGAAGGCACCCTAGAGCTCTTCAAGCTCCCGGAGATCCTGCAACTGGTCTCCCAGCAGAAGAAGACCGGCATCCTGACCGTCCAGGGTCAGCAGGACATCGTCGCCATCTCCTTCCTGAACGGCGGGATCGTGGCGGCCGACGCCCTCAACCAGACGCTGGAGGAGGGGCTGGGCCAGGTGCTGGTCGGCGAAGGGCTGCTCAGCGCCTCCGAGCTCGGCCGCGCGTCGTCGGAGCACCAGGCGGCGGGCGGCCGGCTGCTCGACGTGCTGGTCGACCGGCGCTATGTCGACCGGCAGCAGCTGCTCAAGGCGTTGCGCCTCCAGACCCGCCGGCTGCTCCAGGACCTCCTGCGCTGGGACAAGGGGGACTTCAAGTTCTACAGCGGCGACGAGGTCTTCTATGAGGACGGCTTCGTGCCGATCTCCGTCGAGGAGCTTTTGCTCCACGCGGGGGAGGCGGAGGCCGCGGAGGCCAAGGCGCGTCCCGCGGCCATGCCTCCGGCCGCACCAGCTACTCCCCGGGCGGTCCCGGCTGCGCCTCCCTCTCCCCCTGCCCCCGTGCCTTCCGAGCGCCCGGCGGCGCCCGGCGGCTTGCGGGTGGTCCGCTCGCCGGAGCCCTCGGCCGCCAGGCCCGCTCCGGCCAGGCCCGCCCCTGTTCCGGCGCCCACGGCGGCCCTCAACGAGACGATGGTCGGCCAGTTCCGCCAGATGACGGTCGATCAGCCGGTGAGCGCGCCGTGGTCCACGCGGCTCCTGCCCGGGTTGCTCGCCGCCGGTCTCGCGGCCTTTCTGGGAGCGGTCCTGCTGACCCGGCCGGGGGCCATGCTCCTGCCCTTCCCCTGGCAGGATGGCGAGCGGGCGGCCGTGAGCCGGGACCAGCAGACCTCCCTCTATCTCAAGATCGACCGCGCCGCCAAGACCTTCTTCCTCCTGGAGGGCAGGTTCCCCGACCGGCTCGGGCAGCTGCGCGATGCCGGGCTCCTCGCGACCGAAGACCTCCGCGATCCCCAGGGGCGGCCGCTCCAGTACGCGCCCGCCGAGGAGAGCTATACGCTGCAGCCGATCGAGTCCGGCGAGCTGGTCGCCGGCGAAGCGTCGACCGAGGCGATCACCGGCAACTTCCTGCTCGATCCCGAGTTCCTGAGCGTCACCTCCGAGTCCACGGGCCAGCCGCTGGTCCTGCTGGACTGACCCTTTCTCCAGCCTGTCCGCCGCCTTCGGAGGGAGTCTTCCCCGGAGAGGAATAAATCTGCGTCCGGATTTGTCAGATAGATCGTTGGCGAAAATTGACTGAGCGCCACTAAGCTTTTACACTGTCAGACCTGCGGAAGGCCGGGAGAGCATCGGCCTGACGAAATAGCGACGGAGAGGAGGCTCGAACATGAGCAAGATCATTGGAATCGACCTGGGCACCACCAACAGCGTGGTCGCCGTGATGGAGGGCGGAGAGGCGAAGGTCATCCCCAACGCCGAGGGGAACCGCACCACGCCGTCGGTCGTCGCCTTCACCAAGAGCGGCGAGCGCCTCGTCGGTCAGGTGGCGAAGCGGCAGTCCGTCACCAACCCCAAGAACACCATCTTCTCGATCAAGCGCTTCATGGGGCGCAAGTTCGATGAGGTCAACGAAGAGATGAAGATGGTGCCGTACCAGATCGAGCGGGCGGAGAACAACGACGTCCGCGTGATGGTGGACGACAAGCGCTACTCGCCGCCGGAGATCTCGGCGATGATCCTCGGCAAGCTCAAGCAGGCGGCCGAGGACTACCTGGGCGAGAAGGTGGAGCGCGCGGTCATCACCGTGCCCGCGTACTTCAACGACTCGCAGCGGCAGGCGACCAAGGACGCGGGCCGGATCGCCGGCCTGACCGTCGACCGCCTGGTCAACGAGCCGACCGCGGCGGCGCTGGCCTACGGCCTGGACAAGAAGAAGGACCAGACGATCGCGGTCTACGACTTCGGCGGCGGCACCTTCGACATCTCGATCCTCGAGGTGGGCGAGGGCGTGGTCGAGGTCAAGGCCACCAACGGCGACACCCACCTGGGCGGCGACAACCTCGACCAGCGGATCATCGAGTGGCTGCTCGAGGAGTTCAAGAAGGACCAGGGCATCGACCTGGGCAGCGACCCGATGGCCATGCAGCCCCTCAAGGAGGCCGCCGAGAAGGCCAAGATCGAGCTGTCGAGCGCGCAGGAGACCGACATCAACCTGCCGTTCATCACCGCCGACTCTTCAGGCCCGAAGCACATGAACATCCGGCTGACTCGGAGCAAGCTCGAGGCCCTGGTCGACGAGATGATCCAGCGCTCGATCGGTCCGTGCCGTCAGGCGCTCAAGGACGCCGGGGTCGAGGGCAAGGACATCGACGAGGTGGTCCTGGTCGGCGGCCAGACCCGCATGCCGGCCATCCAGAAAGTGGTCAAGGACTTCTTCGGCAAGGAGCCCCACAAGGGCGTCAACCCGGACGAGGTGGTGGCGATCGGCGCGGCCATTCAGGGCGGCGTCCTGGCGGGCGACGTCAAGGACCTGCTGCTGCTCGACGTGACTCCGCTCTCGCTCGGCATCGAGACCCTGGGCGGCGTGTTCACCAAGCTGATCGAGCGCAACACGACGATCCCGACGCGGAAGAGCGAGATCTTCTCCACGGCGGCCGACAACCAGACGTCGGTCGAAGTGCACGTGCTCCAGGGCGAGCGCGAGATGGCGCGCGACAACCGCACGCTCGGCAAGTTCCACCTGGTGGGCATCCCGTCGGCGCCGCGCGGCGTGCCGCAGGTCGAGGTGGCCTTCGACATCGATGCCAACGGCATCGCCCACGTCTCGGCCAAGGACCTCGGTACCGGCAAGGAGCAGAAGATCACCATCACGGCTTCGAGCGGCCTCACCGACAACGACATCGACCGGATGGTCAAGGAGGCCGAGTCGCACCGGAGCGAGGACCGGGAGCGCCGCCGCCAGGTGGAGGCGCGCAACAAGCTCGACGGCCTGATCTACTCGACCGAGAAGATCTACGACGAGCACAAGGAGAAGCTCGGGCCGGATCAGAAGGGTGAGCTCGAGCGGGCCCTGGCCGACGCCAAGAAGGCCCTCGAGAGCGAGAACGCTTCCGAGATGGAGCAGGCGGCCGAACGCCTGAACCAGGCCTCGCACAAGCTGGCCGAGGCGATGTACGGCCAGCAGGCCCCGGGTGCCGGGCCGGGTGCCCCGGGTGCCGGTGCCGGACCGGCGGGCGGTGCCGGGTCTTCCGACGAGGTCATCGACGCCGAGTACGTCGAGAAGTAAACGGGAGAGCGGAGTAAGAACAGGAGTCCATCATGGCGCCTCTCAAAAAGATCTACCTCGAAGAGCTGGCCCGCATCCAGGACCGCATCAACAGCCTCTTTGAGCAGGCGCTGCTCCCCTCGGACTACGAGGACCGCGAAGGGGGCCAGCCGGGCACCTGGTCCCCCTCCGTGGACGTCCTCGAAGTCGAGGACGCCTACCT
>JBKKAU010000588.1:0-2261 GCA_046714475.1 Thermoanaerobaculia bacterium | reverse complement strand
GGCCCGCGCCACCGGCGGCGACCAGGGGAAGGCAGGCCCGGGCTGCGGCGCGAAGCCGCCGGCCTGGCGCACCGTCTCGGGCAGCGGGAAGCCGCGCGCCAGCCAGCGGGCCTGGCCCGAGTCGGCGTCCTGGTGGTACTGGAGGACCAGGTTGCGCGGCGAGTGGGGCGTGACCTGGGGCGTCGCGAGCGCCAGCCCGATGCTGGCCAGGGCGAGGAGGACGGCGACGAGCGCGATCCGCCGGCTCCACCGGCCGGCCGCCGCCAGCGGCGAGAGCGCTGTATAGAAGAGGGCGAGCAGCACGCCGACGATCAGGAAGGCCCCCGCTCCCAGACCCTGGTAGAGCGGCGTGAGGATCGGGAACCAGAGCAGGCCCGCCACCAGGGCCGGCAGGATCGCCGCCCAGACCCGCGCGCCAGGCAGACCGAGCAGCACCAGCCCCACGAGCCCCGCGACCAGGGCGGGGATCAGCCACAGATAGCCGGCGCCGGGGACGAGCACCGCCATCACGATGCCCAGCAACGCCCACCAGGTCCAGGTGCCGCCCCAGAGCCCCAGGAACCCCGCGCGCCGGGCGAACAGCCCCGCGACGACGAGCACCACGGCCAGCACGAGCAGCCAGAACGCGGCGGCCGCGGGCCGCGGGTCGGCCAGGAACGGGGTGCGGAACAGGCCGCCCAGGTTGAGCAGGAAGTTCAAGGCGAAGGCGGCGGCGGCGCCCGCGATCACCAGCGCCAGGAAGGCGATCAGGCCGGATGCCAGAGCCCCCCGCGGCAGGCCGGCGCGCCGCATCCCCAGGAGCGCCGCGGCCACGACCAGCACCAGGACCAGGATCGCGAGCGGCAGGGCCAGGCTGGCGTTCCAGCGCACCACGAAGAGGCCGAGGAGGTCGAAGAACCCGGCGTTGCCGGCCGGCGGGTTGGCGATGTCGGCGTTCGCCAGCTCGCGGACCACCCCGAGGGCGTTGTCGCCATGGTGCTGGAGGCTCGCCGGCGAGGCGTTGCGCAGGTTGTCGAGCGGCGTGTGGTAGTGGGCCACGTCGCCGATGTAGGCGAAGTTGAGGCCGGGCACGCCGCGCCGCTTGAACACCGTCAGGTCGGTGTCGTTGGGCATCCGGTCGTAGATCGCCGCGAAGACCGAGCTGGTGTTCGGCCGGCTCACGCCGCGGGCATAGAGGGGGATCATCCAGCCGCTGGTGCCGCTGGTCTCGAACATCAGGCTCGGCCCCGAGCTGCCGCGCGCCTCCAGATTGACCACCGCCTTGACCTCGCGCGCCGACGGGTGCCGGTCGGCGAAAACCTGGGCGCCGAGCAGGCCCGCCTCCTCGCCGTCATCGATCAGGAAGATCACGGAATTGCGCGGCCGCGGGGCGGCCTTGAGGATGCGCGCCACCTCGAGCACCGCGGCCGTGCCGGCCAGGTCGTCCGAGACGCCCGGGCCGGCGCCGACCGAGTCGTAATGGGACATGAGAAGGACGGCCGACCCCGGCTGGCTGCCGTCGAGACGGGCGACGACGTTCTCGACCCGGGCGCAGGTGCCGCCGCGGCCGCAGGCGAAGCCCGTCTGCACCTCGGGGGCGTAGCCGAAGCCGCGCAGCGTCGCGATCACCCGGTCGCGCACCCGGGCGTTCTCCGGGCTGCCCACCGGATGCGGCCGGCCGTCGCCGGCCAGGTCGGCCAGGATCCGGCCCGCCCGTCCGGCGGAGAACTCGGCGGCGGGAGCGCTCTCCGGCTTGGGCACGGGCGGCGCCGAGCGCACCACGACCAGCAGCAGCACCAGCGCGAGCAGGACCAGGGCCACGGGGAGAGCCCAGCCCGCCTCCCTCGTATCCGGTCCGATGGTCCCTCTCGTCTCCATCCGGTCCACCATGGCGGGTCGCCCTCCTCAGCGGCCGAGGGCCGCGTCGTCCTGCGGTGTCTTCGAAAACCGTGCGGATTCTAGCAGCACCGGCATTCCGCAGTTGACGCGGGAATTCTCCTCCTCTACTCTGACGCGCACACATGAGTCTGGGACAGGACGAGCTCCTCTTCGGGCGCCTGGCGCTCCACTACAAGCTCACCACGCAGGAGCAGCTTGCGGCGGCGACCGCCCTGCTGCAGAGCGAGGGCGGCTTGCGCGGCCTGGGCGAGATCCTGGTCGACACCGGCGTCCTCACGGCGCGCCAGCTCGACCAGCTCCGCGCCGTGCAGCGGTACTATCTCGCCAAGCATAAAGGCCTGGCTCCGGCCGCCTCTCCGGCGGCCGCCCAGGCGGTCCCGGCA
>JBKKAU010000587.1:0-2756 GCA_046714475.1 Thermoanaerobaculia bacterium | reverse complement strand
CCTCTGGGCCGTCGGCGAGGACGCGCTCGCATTGTCCGGGGAGGGCGCGGACGGCGCCGCGGCGGCGGATACCGCGGCTGTCCCGCTGCCGCGGCTGCCGGGGCACCATGCCTTCTGGCGCGGCTGGTATGCCTTCTTCCCCCGGACGGAGGTCTACCGCTCTGAGACTGTCGTCAGATAGTGTGGCAGCGGCAGGGTTGAGGGGACGTCAGAACCGGTACGCGTGGCTCGGGCGTTGGACGTGCACGTGCGCGATCTCCTCGACCCTGAGGAGGCAGTCGCGATCCGCTTCGGCAGAGATGAAGCCGGGGGCAAGGACGGTTACGCCATAGGCGCCGAGCTCTTCCAGGGATGCCACGACCTCCTCGTCGGAATGGCCGGGGAGCGGCTCGACGGTGACGGCGTGGACGCCGGACGGGATGGAGGAGCCATAGGCGGTTGCGGCTTTTCTCATCGGTCTCTCCTCTAAGAAGAGGTAGGCCATCCTACCACAGGCCGGGTCAAAGCTTGTCCAAAACCGCGGCCAGGTGCACCTTGCCGAACCCGTAAGCAGGACCCCAAGGGGCCAGGCCCGTGTGGCGGTCGTGGCGCGCGGCCGCAGCCAGGATGGAGCTTGCTTGCTCCACCTCCAGCGCCGGTCTCTTTTGCAACATCAACGCCACGATCCCTGTCACGACCGGGGCGGCCATGCTCGTCCCTTCCAGGGTCACGACCCGGGAGCCGCTGAGGGTCCTCTCCCTGAGCTTCGATTTCTCGCTGTGGTCCGCGAGCGCGGCGGTCACGTACTGACCCGGCGCGGAGATGTCGGGCTTCCAGCGGCCGTCCCGTGTCGGGCCCTGGCTGCTGAACGGGCTGCACCGCCCAGGCACCGCATGCGTGTCCTCTTCGTCCCCCTCCTCGGCCTGCCAGGTGCTGGAGGAGACGTGGCTCGCCACGGTGAGGCAGGCGCCGCCCGTCGCCGGGATGCCGATCGTGGAGAGCCGATCCAGCAGGGGATGGTCCCGGAACATGGCGAACCCGTCGTTGTGGAACCAGCCGTCGATCCTGCCGAACGTCAATTCGCGGCTCCGCAGGCGGATTTTCCAGTTCTGCAGGTCGCGGATCTGGAACGCGGTGCCTTGAAGGGCGATCTGGACCTCCACTTCGATCGAGTCGCTCCACGCGTAGAAGCGCCGTGAGATCTCGACGGTCACCAGGGAGGAGGCGAAGACCACCCGCTCGACCCCGCTGTCGCCCAGGGCGGGAGCCTCCATCAGCGATCCCGCCGGATCGAGGACGGCCACGTCGAAGTCGTCCTGGCGGTCGTAATAGAGGTTCAGGACGGCGAAGGCCCGGCCCTTCGGCTGCCGCAGCAGGTCGAAGGTGACCTCTTGCGTCTGTCCGCGGTAGAACCACCCCCCGATGTGGAGGTTGCTCTCGCGCTCGTTGCCAGCCGAGGCCACGATGATCCTGCCGGGACCGGTCAGGGTACGGTGCAGCCGTTCTTCGATGTCGGTGCCGTCGTGGGCGCCCCAATGACGGCCGTAGCTCAGGTTGACCGCGCAGGGCCGGTCCGCGGCGCGGCGGAAGATCCAGGAGACGGCCTCTTGGGTCCGTAGATAGTCGGTCTTGACCAGGAGGAGGCGTGCGCCGGGCGCGACCCCTTCGCCGCCCTGGAAGGGGGAGCCCGCGGCGATGCAGGCGACGTGGGTTCCGTGCCCGTCCGGATCCGCGCCCGGGCCGGTACCCTTGGCCCACTCACGCTCCAACTCCTCGGCGTTGAGCTCACGGTTGCCCTGCCGCTGGTCGAGCAGGGCCTCCACCCGGAGCTTGCCGGAAGAGTCGCGGAAGATCGGATGCGACAGGTCGAAACCGGAATCGACAATACCGATCAGGACGCCGCTACCGTCTTCCGGGACCAGCCGTTTGCCTCCGGCCGCGGGGGTGAGGCCGATGTCGGGCAGGACCCTCGTCAGGTGGGGCAGATTCTCTTTCGGGATCTCGACCTGCCGGACGCCCGGGCTCTGGATCAGCCGCTCGGCGGTCTCGGGCGGGAGCCGGGCGGCCAGGAAGCCACCGCCCAGCTCCTGCACCTCCTGGGTCCCGGGGGTGTTGCCGATCCGCTCGCCGATGTGCTTGGCGTCGTCGGCCTCCACCAGCACGGACAGCAGCTCGCCCCCCTCGTGGTCCGTGAAGCCCGCCGCCAGCGCCGCGGGAGAGGAGAAGGCCGTGAGGCCGTCTCCGGAGCGGCGGTGGGCGAGGGCGGAGGCGAGAGACGGCGAGACATGGCTCGGGAAGTGGAAGGAGGCTTTCCTGGCGCTCTCCCAGTGGAGCGACAGAGGGGTCGGGTCAGGGTCCAAGGCGCCGACTGACGCGCCCTCCGCAATCGTCCCGGGCTGCATCCGCCGTTGTACCATCGGCTCCTGCTCCTGTCTCATCGGCTCTCCTTTGGCAGGTCTATCATTATAAAGCGAATGAGGAAGGCCGGCGAAAGCTCCGCCGGGCGACGGCAGGGAGGAACGCCTGTAGTACCATGGGTTGAAGCACAAGGAGGGCTTGATGTCTCTGTTGGAAGTCTCCCGCCGCCGCTCTTCCGGGCTCCCCCTCCTGGCGGTCCTCGCGGCCCCGCTGCTCCTCGGGGCGGCGCCGCCCCGCGATCCCACCTTCGACGAGACGGCCCACGTCGTCGACGTCCAGGGCCCGGTCAACGTGATAGGCCGCGACCGCCAGCCGGTGCGCCGCCAGACCCCCCCCGACTTCGAGGTCTTTGACGAGGG
>JBKKAU010000586.1:0-4185 GCA_046714475.1 Thermoanaerobaculia bacterium | reverse complement strand
CCCCCGGAACGTTGGTCTTGGTGCTCGGCTCGCGCACCTGGATGTAGCCGATATAGTTCATCTCGAGATTGCCTTTGAAGATCTCGGTGTTGGGCTTGTGGCCGATGGCGATGAAGACCCCTTGGGTGAGGTACTCGCTGTCGAGGCCGTTTTTCTTGTTGTGGAGCTTGACCGCCGTGACGCCGCCCTGCTGGGTGCCCACGATGTCGGTGACGACGGTGTTCCAGACCCAGGCGATCTTGGCGTTGGCGAAGGCGCGGTCCTGCATGATCTTGGAGGCGCGCAGGTGGTCGCGGCGGTGGATGACGGTGACCTTGCTGGCGAACTTGGTGAGGAAGGTCGCCTCCTCCATGGCGGAGTCGCCGCCGCCGATGACCACCACCTCCTTGCCGCGGAAGAAGAAGCCGTCGCAAGTGGCGCAGGCGGAAACGCCGTAGCCCATCAGCTCCTTCTCGGCCGGCAGGCCGAGGAGCTGGGCGCTGGCCCCGGTGGAGACGACCAGCGCGTCGGTGCGGTAGGTCTCCTCGTCGGTGCGGATGGTGAACGGCCGCTTCTCGAGGTCCACCTCGACCGCCTGCTGGAACTTGACCTGGGCGCCGAAACGCCGGGCCTGTTCGCGCATGCGGTCCATCAGCTCGCCGCCGAGGATGCCCTCGGGGAAGCCGGGGAAGTTCTCGACCTCGGTGGTGATGGTGAGCTGCCCGCCGGGCTGGTTGCCTTCGAGCACCAGCGGCGCCAGGTCGGCGCGGGCGGCGTAGAGCGCCGCGGTCAGACCGGCCGGGCCGGAGCCCAGGATGATCACCCGGTGGTACGGGCTGTGATTGTGCTGGTGTTCCACGCTGGACATGTCGGATTCTGTCTCCGTTCGGGGGTTCGAGGCGCCGCGCCGCCAGTATAGCGCCCTGCTCCAGGGATAACAGAGGAGGGTGCCCGGATGTTTCGGCCCCCCTCGAAGGGATGAAGAGGGACCGTGCGCGGCGCTTGCATACACTCCTCTATGGGTTCCTGTATTTCGATCGGCCGCGGGAATACGCCTCGCCCCTGAGCACGTCATACAATGCGCAGCTGTCTGGAGGATTCATGGCGATCAGCGTTTTCGACCTCTTCACCATCGGCATCGGCCCCTCGAGCTCGCATACGGTCGGGCCGATGCGGGCCGCCCGGCGCTTCGCCCGGCAGTTGGAGGAGGAGGGCCTCCTCGCGGGCACGACGCGGGTCCAGGTGGAGCTGTTCGGCTCGCTCGCCATGACCGGCAAGGGGCACGGCACCGACAAGGCGGTGATGATCGGCCTCGAAGGCGAGACCCCGGAGGGGGTGGACCCCGACTGGATGCCGGGGCGGGTCCAGGAGATCCGCCAGACCGCCCGTCTGCGCCTGCTGGCCCGGCGGGAGATCGGCTTCGACGAGAAGCGGGACCTGATCTTCAACCGCAAGGAGCTGTTGCCGCTGCACTCCAACGGCATGCGCTTCGCCGCCTGGAACGGCGGTACGGCCAACGCGGAGCAGCCGCTGCTGTCGCGCACCTACTACTCGGTCGGCGGCGGCTTCGTCGTCAACGAGGGCGCGACCGGGGCGGACCGGGTGGTCGCGGACCAGACCTCGATCCCCTATCCGATCGATAGCGGCGGCGACATGCTGCGCCTCTGCCGCGAGACCGGCCGGGAGATCTGGGAGCTGGTCCTCGAGAACGAGAAGGCGTGGCGCCCGGAGCCCGAGGTCCGTGCCGAGCTGCTGCGGATCTGGGAGGCCATGCAGCGGTGCGTCGAGCGCGGCTGCCAGCAGACCGGGGTGTTGCCCGGCTCTCTCAAGGTGCCGCGGCGCGCTCCGGCCCTCTACCAGGACCTGACCGCCCGCCCGGAGGCGGCGCTCCAGGACCCGCTGACCGTGCTCGACTGGGTGAACCTCTACGCCCTCGCCGTCAACGAGGAGAACGCGGCCGGCGGACGGGTGGTCACGGCGCCCACCAACGGCGCGGCCGGGATCGTGCCGGCGGTCCTCCACTACTACCGCCGGTTCGTCCCCGGGGCGGACGACGAAGGAGTCGTCCGCTTCCTGCTGACCGCGGCGGCGATCGGCATCCTCTATAAAGAGAACGCCTCGATCTCCGGCGCCGAGGTCGGCTGCCAGGGGGAGGTCGGGGTCGCCTGCTCGATGGCCGCGGGCGGCCTGGTGGCGGCGCAGGGGGGCACCCCGGCGCAGATTGAAAACGCCGCCGAGATCGGCATGGAGCACAACCTCGGCCTGACGTGCGACCCGGTCGGCGGGCTGGTGCAGATTCCCTGCATCGAGCGCAACGCCATGGGCTCGGTCAAGGCGATCAACGCGGCGCGGATGGCGCTGCGCGGCGACGGCTCGCACAAGGTCTCCCTCGACCGGGTCATCAAGACCATGCGCGAGACCGGCGCCGACATGAAGACCAAGTACAAGGAGACGTCCCGCGGCGGCTTGGCGATCAACGTCATCGAGTGCTGAGCCGCCACTCCCTTTCTTCGTTTCTGTTCCGTTCAGGAGGATGTCCATGCTCGCGAGCAATCAGCTCATCCAGGCCTTCAACCAACAGATCGGCCACGAGATGGCCGCTTCGATGCAGTACATCTCCATCGCCTCCTACTTCGACTCCGAGACCCTGCCCGGGCTGGCGACGTTCTTCTACCGCCAGTCGGAGGAGGAGCGGACGCACGCCATGCGGTTCGTCAAGTTCATCGTCGACGTCGGCGGCAAGGTGCGGATCCCGGCGCTGCCGGCGCCCCGCATCGAGTTCTCCACCGCCGAGGAGGCGGTCTCCCAGGCCCTGTCGTGGGAGGAGGAGGTGACGCGGCAGGTCTACGACCTGGTCGAGATCGCCCGCGCCGACAAGAACTACATCGCCGGCCGTTTCCTCGACTGGTTCGTCGACGAGCAGCTCGAGGAGATCACCACCATGACCTCGCTGCTCCAGGTGATCCGCCGCGCCGGTCCGGACCGCCTGCTGTTCGTCGAGGAGTATCTGGCCCGGCAGGGCAAGGTGTCCCTGGAGAGCCCGGCGGCGCCGTCCGCGGACGCGGGGGATTGAAGCCTCTGCCGCCGCATCTGAAAGGAGACCGGTCATGAAGAAGGGAATCTGGATCTCGCTGGCCCTGCTGCTCCTGGTGGGGGTGATCGCCTTCGCGGCGCGCTCGACCTCTCCGGATGGGGAGGTGGGGCGCAACGTCGCCATCCTGGTCTACGAGGGCGTGGAACCGCTCGACTTCGCGGGTCCCGGCGAGGTGTTCGCCGCGACCAGCGAATTCAAGGTCTTCTCCATCGCGGCGAGCGACGCGCCGGTGGAGAGCGGCGACTTCTTCCGCATCGTCCCCCGGCATACCTTCGCGAGCCATCCGCGGATCGACATCCTGGTCGTCCCGGGCGGCAACGCCGGCAGCGTCCGGTATGACCAGGAGTCGATGGCCTGGATCCGCAAGACGGCCCAGGAGGCGGACCTCGTGCTCTCGGTCTGCAACGGCGCGACGGTCCTAGCCAGCGCCGGGTTGCTCGACGGTCTGGAAGCGACGACGCACCATGGGTCGCTCTCGACGCTGAGGCGGATGGCCCCCCGCACCGTCGTCCATGACGACCTGCGTTTCGTCGACAACGGCAAGGTGATCACCTCCGCGGGAGTCTCGGCCGGCATCGACGCGGCGCTCCACATCGTGTCGCGGCTCCTGGGCGAGGGCCGGGCGCGGCAGACGGCGTGGTATATGGAGTACGCCTGGGAGCCCGAGAAGCTGAAGGTCAAGATCGTACGGCCGAGGGGCGGCTCGTGAGCCGGGCGGGATGGGCGGCCTCGACCCTGGTGACGCTGCTGGCGGGGGTTGCGGCGGCGGCGGCCGCGCGCCAGGTCCCGGCCGGAACCTGGGGCGGGCTCCACGCCGTCCTGGAGGTCGAGGAGCGGAGCGCGAGGATCGAGTACGACTGCGCGCAGGGCACGATCGAGGGGACGCTCGAGCTGGACTCCGAAGGCCGTTTCACCGCCTCGGGCACCCACACCGCCGAGCGCGGCGGGCCGGTCCGCGAAGGCCAGGAGCCGGCGCCGCGCCCCGCCCGCTACTCCGGGCGCCTGCAGGGCGGCACCCTGACGCTGACGCTCACACTCGGCGGGGAGACGGTCGGCACGTTCACCCTGAAGCGCGGCGACAGCGGCCGGCTCGTCAAATGCCAGTAGGGCGC
>JBKKAU010000585.1:0-3710 GCA_046714475.1 Thermoanaerobaculia bacterium | reverse complement strand
CCCACAGCGAGACGTCGAAGCTGAACGGGGTCTTCTGCAGCACCCGGTCCCGCGGCGTCAGGCCGTAGGCCTCCTGCATCCAGAGCAGCCGGTTGACGATGCCGCGGTGCGGGATCATCACCCCCTTGGGCGTGCCGGTCGACCCCGAGGTGAAAAGGACATAGGCCAGGCTGTCTTCCGTTCCACGGCAGACCGGCGACGTCTCCATGCCCTCTCCGATCCCGCCTCGATCGAGCACCACCCGGGCGCCGGAGCTCTCGACCAGGACCGCCAGGCGACCGGCCGGATAGGTGGGATCGAGCGGCACGTAGGCGGCCCCGGCCTTGAGGACGCCCAGCAGCGCGATGATCATCTCCGGCGAGCGCTCCAGCCGCACGCCCACCCGGTCGTCCGGCTCGACCCCCAGGCGGATCAGATGGTGGGCCAGCCGGTTGGCGCGGCGCTCGAGCTCGCGGTAGGTCAGCTCCTGGCCCTCGAACGAGACAGCCACGGCGTCCGGCGTGCTCTCCGCCTGTTCCGCGGCCAGCTCGTGCAGGCAGACGCCGGAGGCATAGGGCCGCGCCGTGTCGTTCCACTCCACCAGAGCCTGGTGGCGCTCCTCCGGCAGGAGCAGCGGCAGCCTGGAAATGGGGAGGTCCGGATCCGCGGCGGCCGCCTCCAGCAGGGCCGTGAACCGGGCTTCCAGGCGCGCCGCCGTGCTGCCGTCGAACAGATCGGTGTTGTAGGTGAGAGAGCCTTCGATCCCCGCCGGTCCCTCCCGGAGCGACAGCGTGAGGTCGAACTTCGCCACCCCGCCGTCCACGGCGAGCGGAGTCAGGGTGAGCCCCGGGACCGGCAGCCCCCCTCCGGCGGGACCGGCGGCGCTCTGGAGCACCAGCATGGCCTGGAACAGCGGCGAGTGGGCCATGTCGCGCTCCGACGCCACCTCCTCCACCAGGCGCTCGAAGGGCACGTCCTGATGGGTGTAGCCGTCGAGCGCCGCCTGGCGGACCCGCCTCGCCACCTCCGCGAAACCGGGCGCGCCGGACAGATCGGCGCGCAGTACCAGGGTGTTGACGAAGAAGCCGATCAGGTTCTCGATCTCCTGGCGGGTGCGGCCGGCGATCGGTGTCCCGACGAGCACGTCCTCCTGGCCGGCGTGACGGCCGAGCACCGTCGCCCACGCGGCCAGCAGGACCATGAAGGGCGTCGCCCCCTGCCGCTGTCCCAAGCGGTGCAACGCCTCGGATAGCGGCGGCGGCAGGACGACCGGCCGCGACGCGCCCCTGAAGGTCTGGACGGCTGGCCGGGGGCGGTCCAGAGGCAGCTCCAGCCTCTGGGGGGCGCCGGCGAGCTGGCGCCGCCAGTAGGAGAGCTGGGCTTCCAGGACCTCGCCTTGCAGCCACCGCCGCTGCCAGTGGGCGAAGTCGGCGTACTGCACGGGCAGCTCGGGGAGGTCGGCCGAACGGCCCGCGGAGAACGCCTCGTGCAGGCTCCCGACCTCGCGCAGCAGCACGCCCATGGACCAGCCGTCCGAGACGATGTGATGCATCGTCATCAGCAGCAGGTGGTCCCGCTCGCCCAGCCGCACCAGGGCCAGGCGCAGCAGCGGCCCGCGCCGCAAGTCGAACGGCCGCCGGGCCTCCTCCAGGGCGAGATCGCGCGCCCGCGCCTCCCGCGCCGCCTCCGGCAGGTCCGAGAGATCGACGACCGGCAGCGCGGGACGCAGCTCCGTCACCACCTGCACCGGCCGGCCGTCACGGGAGGCGAAGAGGGTGCGCAGCGCCTCGTGACGTCGCGCCACCTCGGCGAAGATCCGCTCCAGCAGGTCGACGCTCAGCTCGCCCGTCAGCCGCACGGCCGAGGGGATGTTGTAGGCGGGGCTGCCCGGCTCGAGCTGGTCCAGGAACCAGAGCCGCTGCTGCGCGAACGACAAGGGAACCTCGCCATCCCGCGGCACCGGCACGATCGGCGGCGCCTCCAACCCGCCCTCCCGGCGCGCCCCGCGCACCGCCCGGGCCAGCGCCGAAACCGTCGGCGCCTCGAACAGCGCCCGCAGCGGCAGCTCCACGCCCAGCACCGCGCGGATCCGGGAGACCACCTGCGTCGCCAGCAGCGAGTGCCCGCCCAGGGTGAAAAAGTCCTGGTCGCGGCCGACCCGATCGAGCCCCAGGACAGCCGTCCAAACGCCGGCCAGCAGCTCCTCGACGGGATCGCCGGGAGCTTCATGGCCGTCCCCGCTCCCGGAGCGGGCCCGCTCCGGAGCGGGCAGCGCCCGGCGGTCCACCTTGCCGCTCGGCGTCAGCGGCAGAGCGTCCAGGGCGACCCAGGAGGCCGGCACCATGTAGCCGGGGAGCTTCCGGCCCAGGAACGCTTTCAGGGTGTCCCACTCCGCGGCGCCCACGACATAGGCGACCAGGAGCTGGGAGCCCGACATGTCCTCCCGGGCGAGCACCACGCACTCCCGCACCGCGGGATGGCCGGCCAGGACCGCCTCGATCTCCCCGAGCTCGATCCGCAGTCCCCGGACCTTGACCTGGTGGTCGATCCGCCCCAGGAACTCCACGGCGCCGTCCGGCAGCAGACGAGCCAGGTCCCCCGTGCGGTAGAGCCGTCCTCCCGCGCCGGCCTCCCCGGCGAACGGATCCGGGACGAACGCCGCCGCGGTGAGGCCGGGCTGGCCCAGGTAACCGCGCGCCAGCCCCACGCCGCCGAGAAGCAGCTCGCCCGGGACTCCGACCGGCTGCGGGCGCAGCTCCCGGTCGGTGACGTGCAGGCGCAGGTTGGAGATCGGACGGCCGATCGGCACCGCCGGGCGTGACGGCTCGGGCTCGCAGGCCCAGAAACTCACTTCCACCGAAGCCTCGGTCGGGCCGTACAGGTTCAGCAGCTCGGCGCTGCGGACCCTGGCGAAGAAGCGGCGGACCAGATCCGGCGGCAAGGCCTCGCCGCTGGCCTGGACACGGCGCACAGAGGAGAGATCGGCCCCCTGCGGCACCTCCAGGAACGCCTGCAGCATCGAGGGCACGAAGTGCAGGGAGGTGATCCCTTCCCAGGCGATCAGGCCGGCCAGGTAGGCCGGGTCCCTGTGCCCTTCCGGCCGCGCGAACACCAGCCGTGCTCCACAGAGGAGGGGCGGGAAAAGCTCTTCCAGCGAGACGTCGAAGCTGAACGGGGTCTTCTGCAGGACCCGGTCCCCGGGGGTCAGACCGTAGGCCTCTTGCATCCAGAGCAGCCGGTTGACGATGCCCCGGTGCGGGATCATCACGCCCTTGGGCGTGCCGGTCGAACCGGAGGTGTAGAGGACATAGGCCAGGTTGCCCTCTCCGACCTCCACCGCCGGAGCCGTGTCCTGTCCGCCCCACTCTCCGTCGTCGCCGTCGAGCAGCACGGTCCGGCCGCCATGGCCGGATAGCGGCGGGGACAGATGAGACTGGGCGAGCACCGCCTGGGCGCCT
This sequence comes from Thermoanaerobaculia bacterium, assembly GCA_046714475.1. GTDB lineage: Bacteria > Acidobacteriota > Thermoanaerobaculia > Multivoradales > UBA5704 > DASPJI01. The sequence continues at coordinate 273 of JBKKAU010000585.1, read as the reverse complement.
GAGCTTTCCACCAGCAGCGCCAGACGCTCCGCCGGATAGGACGGGTCGAGCGGGACAAAGGCCGCGCCCGCCTTGAGCACGCCCAGCAAGCCCACGATCATCTCCAGAGAGCGCTCCGCCAGCACGCCCACCCGACCGTCCACTCCCACGCCCAGGCCGGTCAGGCGGTGCGCCAGGCGGTTGGCCCGGCGCTCCAGCTCGCCATAGCTCAGCGCCTCCCCCTCGAAGCTCGCGGCGACCGCCTCCGGCGTCCGCCGCGCCTGGGCCGAGACC
>JBKKAU010000584.1:0-4300 GCA_046714475.1 Thermoanaerobaculia bacterium | reverse complement strand
GGCCAGGGCGAGGCCCTGGACCCAGCCCTCTTTCACGCCCCGCCGCTCGGCGGCCACGACCGCCCCGGCCAGCGCCAGGGCCAGCGATGGGATCAGATACCGGACGTTGGCGAACACGTGCCCCGGGGGAGCGCCGGGTACGGTCAGCCAGAAGAGGACCTGGAACAGCACCTGGGACCAGGCGACCAGGGCCGCCCGCCGTCTCTCCCGGCCCGCCGCCAGGGGCAGCAGCAGCGCCGCGAGCAGCAGCAGCGGCGCCACCGGCCCGACCCCCAGCTCGCGCATGGCCGGCGTCGGGACCCCCAGGAACACGTCGGCCAGGGTGCCGTCCCGCACGATCTTGTCGAGCTGGCCCAGGACCGACGACGGGCGGGGGAAGGAGGGCAGCACCGCCGCCTCCTCGCTCTTGCCATCCTTCAAGGGACCTTCGCAGGCGGCGGCGACCGGTCCGACGCCGTAGGCCATGTTGCGGAGATAGAAGAATCCACCCAGCGGCAGCGCCAGGAGCAGGGCGAGGACCAGATGGCGCAGGCGCGCTCCCCAGGACCCGCGCGCCGCGGCGACGATCGCCAGGGCCAGGACGAAGGCATAGGGGCCGCCGAGGATCTTGGCGCCGCCGGCGAGGCCGATCCCCGCTCCGGCGAGCAGGGCGTCGCCGAGGCGCGGCCGGTCCACCCAACGCAGACCGAAATGCAGCGCCGCCAGGAAGGCCGCGGCGAGGAAGATGTCCACGTACTGGGTGGCGGCGAAGCGGGCGACCGTGGGGAGCAGCATCACCAGGAAGGCCGCCACCGGCCAGTGCCGTACCGCTCCCAGGCCGCGCGCCACGGCGCCGGCCGCGAGCCCCAGCAGGAGGAGCTGCGGCAGGAAGGCGAGGTTGACCCAGAGCTCGCCGTGCGAGGGCGCCAGCCACCACCAGAGCCAGACCGAGCCGTTCGCCGGGTTGTAGCCGTAGAAGGCGATCGGCCGCGGCCCGAAGACCGGCGCTAGGTTGCCGTCCTGGAGCCAGTGGGCGACGAGCAGCAGGTGGTACATCAGGCTGTCCCAGGAGAGCGGCGGACGCAGCAGGCCCCGCACCGCCTCGCTTCCCAGGACGTGGAGGGCGAGGAGCGACAGGGCGGGCGCCGCGAAGAGCCGGTCGCGGAAACGCCGCAGGGCCAGCGCCGCCGGCCCCCGGAGGTCGCCGCCGGCCCGGCGGCATGCCGCCCAGAGCAGCCCGGTCAGCACGGCCAGCGCCGCGAGTCCGATCCACAGGCGCAAGACCCCCAGGCCGCCGAGCAGCAGACCCAGACCCACCCCGGCCGTGGTCATGCCGAGCAGCGAGGCGACGGCGAGCGACAGCGGGTCGTGCCGGGCGTCCTCCCCCAGGCAGAGCAGCGCCAGGAGGTACCCCGCGAGCCCCAGGGCGCCCACGGCGAGCAGCGTCAGCAGCGCGCCCAGGAGGTCGCTCATGATGGCGAGGTCAGCGCCGCTTGATCAGCATCAGGCTGAGGAGGAAGGAAGCGAAGACGGTCTGCATGCCGAGCACCATGGCGGCCATGCCGATGACGACGCCGCGCACGGCCATCAGCGGGCCGTAGCCGCTCGACACCCAGTCCCAGACGATCTTGGCCTCGAGCCCGAGGCCGGCGAGGAACAGGAGGCCTCCGGCGATCAGCCCCTTCTCCAGGGTGAAGAAGCGGTTCCAGCGCTCCAGCCACTGGTTGGGCCGCGCGAACCCCGCGCCCATGGAGAAGGTCTTGGCCAGCAGGTCGAACAGCATCAGGTTGTAGCCGAGGATCAGGGCCGCGGCGCCGAAGAGCAGCGGATGGTAGTCCCAGCGGTGGCCGAAGAGCTCGCGCGGGCCGCCGGCGAGCGCCAACATCAGGAAGGCGCCGACCACCGTCAGCAGCAATCCGGGGAGCTGGAACAGATAGGACGGCGAGAACAGCAGCATGAAGCGGACGTGCCGCCAGGCGTCGCGGACGCCGGAGAGCTTGGATTCGCCGATGCGCGGGTGGTAGGTGATCGGGATCTCGTGGATCTTCAGGTTCTCGCGCAGGGCGTTGACCACCATCTCGGAAGCGAACTCCATGCCGGTGGTGCGCAGGTGCATGCGCTCGTAGGCGTCGCGGGTCAGCGCCCGCATGCCGCAGTGGGAGTCGGAGACGCGGGTGCCGAAGAGCAGCCGCAGCATCCCCGAGAGGATCGGGTTGCCGATCCAGCGGTGCGACCAGGGCATGGCGCCGGGGAGGATGGTCCCCTTGAGGCGCGAGCCCATCACCAGGTCGAAGCCGTCGTCGACGAGCGGCTGGAGGAAGCGGCCGATGTCGGAGAAGTCGTAGGTGTCGTCGGCGTCGCCGATCACGAGATAACGGCCGCGCGCCTCCTGGAAGCCGCGCAGATAGGCCGAGCCGTAGCCGCGGCGCGTCTCGCGGACGACGCGGGCACCGGCCGCGGCGGCGATGTCGGGCGAGCCGTCGCTGGAGCCGTTGTCGACCACCACGACCTCGCCGTCGATGCCCATTTCGGCCATGGCGCGCAGCGCCTTTTCGACACAGACCCCGACCCCTTCGGCCTCGTTGAGGCAGGGCATGATCACGGAGACCAGGGGCTCGCGGACCCCGGGCATGGGCTCAATCGCCATAGACGATCCAGACGACGGCAAGGCCCCAGAGGAGCAGGTTGATCAGGAACGGCGGGTCCCGGAGGATCGCCTCGGTCGGGTTGCGCTCCGCGGACCTCTGGTACATGAGGTAGAGATACCGGAAGATGCCGTAGAGCACCAGGGGGGTGGTGTAGACCAGGTTGTGGGTGCCGTACTTCGCCACCGTCTCCGGCGCCACGGCGTAGAGCGCGTAGGAGACCACGGACGAGGCGGTCACCACGTTGATCATCTGGTCGAGGAACGCGGGGCTGTAGTGGTCGAGCACCCGCCGCTGGCCGGAGGCGGCCCCGGCGAGCAGGGTGATCTCGTGCCGGCGCTTGGAGAAGGCGAGGAACAGCGCCAGGAACGTGGTGCAGAGGAAGAGCCAGTGCGACACGTCGAGCCCGATCGCCTCGCCTCCGGCCTGGACGCGCAGCACGAACCCCAGGCTGATCGACATCACGTCCAGGATCACCATGTGCTTGAGCCAGAGGGTGTAGAGGACGTTGAGCAGCAGGTAGACGCCGATCACGGTGAGGAACCGGCTCCCCAGGCCGACGGAGATGGCGAGGGCCACGGTGGCGAGGACGACCACGGCGGCCACGGCGGCCGGGACGCCGAGCGTGCCGGCGGCGAGCGGGCGCAGCTTCTTCAGAGGATGGTTGCGGTCGGCCTCGCGGTCCTTGAGGTCGTTGATCAGGTAGGCGGCGCTGGACGCGCAGCAGAAGGCGACCAGGGCGAGCAGCACCCTCCGCACCGCTTCGAGGTCACCGAGCTGGTGGCCGAAGACGAGCGGCGCGAGGACGAACAGGTTCTTGGTCCACTGCGCGGGGCGCAGGGAGCTTAGGAGAGGGCGGATCACGCGCGGTATTGTACGGAGACCGTGACGGATGAAAAGCTAGCGGTCTCTCAATGATCGAACCCATCGAGTCTATCACCGAACCCCGGGAAGGCCCGGACGCGCCGCGGCCCGCCGCCGGGCTCCCGTCCGCCGGTCGCCGGAGCGTCCTCGTCCTCTATATGGGGCCGCTGCTGGCGGTCATCCTCCTGGCCGCCCTGCCGGTGATCCGGGGGTTCGAGACCTGGTACCTGCGCGACGTCCTGAACGCCCACCTGCCCATGAAGTGGGCACAGGCCGAGGCGATGCGGAACGGCACTTTCCCGCTGCTCGACCCGTACCGGGCGGGCGGCCAGCCGATCGCCGGCAACCTCAACGCGGTGCCGTTCTACCCGGACAACCTCCTCTATCTGATCGCCTCGCCGATCCGGGCCTTGAACGCGCACTTCTGGATCCACCTGTTCGTGGCGCCGCTCGCCTTCTACTGGATGGCCCGGACCTGGGGTCTGCGCCGCGAGGCCGCCTGCGCTGGGGCGGCTTGTTACACGCTGTCGGGCTTTTTCCTGTCGCACCTGAGCTTCTACAACCTGATCGCCGGCGTGGCGCTGGCGCCGGCCCTGGTCGCGGCCTGCCTGCGGCTCGCCCGCCCCGACCGCCCGGCCTGGTCGGCCCCCGCCACCGCCCTGCTCTGGGCGCTGCTCGTCGTCTCGGGCGACCCGCTGATGGCGTTCCTCGCCGGGCTGCTGGCGGCGTCGGCGGTGGTGGTGGAGGCCCGCACCCATGGTCCCAACGGTGCGGGCGGTGGTGCCTCCCCCCCAGGGTGGGGGTTTGTTTGG